>CAZBKS010000457.1:0-2519 GCA_964492475.1 uncultured Syntrophomonas sp.
GCTACAGATATCCCCTTTAATGCCAGGATTATAGCGGTGGCAGATATATACGATGCCCTAACCAGATTATGTGATGAAGAGCAACGACTGCCGCATAAAGAGGCGGTTCAAGTGATTAAAAAGGCCTCCGGATCAATACTGGATCCCCTGGTAGTTGTTGCACTGGAAGAAGTTGAAGGTGGTATAGCCGGGTGGGAGCAGGATCAGGAGAAGCAGTGAGGTTTGGAATGTCAATTTATGGCCTAAATGGTGACCCCTTAAGCCAGTCAGCAAATAATTAATAATTGATGCTTCCATGTGAAAACGGGGAGTAAGTGTATTTATCTTACAACCAGGGGCAACTAAACAGGTGCAAGTTTTTGGCTGTTAAGAAATGTATATCAGGGGACGGTTATTGCCGGACATCGCCGGAGGCAAAAAAATGTGGCGCCAGAACTGTCCTCGTGAGATAGAATCTTTATTCTGCTGGTCGGGAATAAAGATTTTTTATTTTGACCCCGATATTGAACTTATAAACTTTATAAAGATTTTCAGACAAATCCTGAAATCATAGCATATATTTATAAGCTGGATGTGAAAAATAATGAAGAAATCGTATTTTGCCGCAGCCTTGGTAATCTTAATATTGCTCATCTGTTTAGCAATCCCTTTTCACGATTCTCTGGGAAAAGATAATCCAGGCCTATCAACCCTTGACGATAAGCTGGCGTTGCCATCTGCTGATGAGGCTGCCGGCCGGATCAGGTCATTCCCCAGCCCTGATGAAACCCATTATGAAATGGCACTTTATCTGGACCCTGTTTCCAGTCTGCTGTACGGTCGCAGCAGTATTCATACTATTAATACTACCGGCCAGGCCATGGATGAATTGTGGTTTACGGTTTATCCCAATGCCTTTCGGGCTCCGACTTCCACTCCCGCTCCGGCCCAAGCCTATTATAAAGGTTTTAATTCTGGCTGGTTGGAATTGGAGCGGGTGATGGTGAATGGACAGGAGGTTGAATACTATCTGGATGGGGTATCCATGCAGATTGTAATCCCATTTGATATTATGCCGGACAAGGATATAATTATAGACATGAACTGGAGAAGCCGGATACCAGAAATGGCTTATCGATTTGGCAGCCAGGATGGGGTTTTTATGCTGGGCAATTTCTATCCAGTTCTTAATGTGTATGATCAAGCAGGCTGGCATAGGGGTTATAATTCTAAATTCGGGGATCCCTTCTGCTTCCATTGTGCAGATTACCTGGTTCAGGTCAATATACCGGAAGCTTACCAACTGGTTTCCACCGGCAGCACCATACAGACATTCGCCGAAGATAATGGCCGGGAGATATATTTAATAGAAGCCAGCAAAGTACGTGACTTTTGTCTTCTGATAATATATGATTACCAGGAAATTATCAGCCAGGTACATAATGTGACTGTCAGGTGCTATGTGCCTGGGCAGGACAGTGCAGATAAAGCACAGGACATAGCAGAGCAATGCGGAGAAATATTATATTATTATTCCTGCCGCTGGGGGTCTTATCCCTACCCGGATTTTAAAATCGCTTTTGTTCCTATGCAGGGTTTCCATGGCATGGAATATTCAGGGTTAATTTATTTGAAGGATGAGTTGCTTTCTGCTCAATTTGATAACAACCGGAGCAGCTTTATTCTGGCCCATGAAGTCGCTCACCAGTGGTGGTATGCCATGGTAGGAAATGACCAGCTGGCTGAACCATGGCTGGATGAGGCACTTGCTAACTGGTCGGCCTACCAATATCAGGAGGATTGCCTGGGACTTAAGGTGAGCAAACCGGCCACTGCTATAAGCAGGTTGGATCAGCAGTTAAGTGAAATGGATTCCAGAAGCGAATATTATCAGACTATCTATAATGATGGGGAGGCATTCTGGGCCTCCCTGGAAAGTGAACTGGGTCGGGATACTATTGATAGAGTGCTGCGTCGCTATCTGGCCGAATACAAATATGATATTGCTACCACCCAGGGGCTGCTGGAGGCCATCAGAAAAGAAGCCCACCGAGACATGGACTCCTTTCTTGACAAGTGGTTTTGATGATTCAAATCTAACTTAAACGGTGGCACCGTGCTGTTTAAGAATCTGAAGAGCGGTTTCAAATTTATCCTGCCCGGTTACTAGGGTTAGCAGGTAGGAATATCCGGGTGCTGTTTCTGCTCGGGAAGACATGCCGCTGACCGATGGATCTGCAGCCATAAGCGGGCCTTGGCCAAGGCTGTACTCCTGACTGCCATATTCCCGGCTGCGCAGTACCATGCTTGATAAATTGGCAGGATAGGCTTCATAGACTGGACGGCTGGAATAGCGAGAAATACCATCGATTTGCAGATCCCGATAGCCCATTTCTTTTAGTGCCAGAGCAGCTGCCTGGGCCTGCTGCTGGTCTGGGAAATAGGCGAGAATAGATCTTTCGCCTGGTTCAAGTTGCATTTGGACACCTCCATATTTCATTTTTAAAAAATAATCAGGAAAATTCAGTTCTTTTTTTAAG
>CAZBKS010000458.1:0-2493 GCA_964492475.1 uncultured Syntrophomonas sp.
GTTTTGAATATTTCGTTGCCCCATTGGTTATATGATATACATAGACAACTTCGCCAATTAATCTATATATGCATACATATTGGCCGCATACCAGCATTCTGTAGTCAGCATCTCCAAGCTCCGCGTCAGGTGCATATGGACAGGATAAAGGAAAATCCTCAAGCCGAGAAAGTGCATCCAGTATTTTATCAGTTATTTTCCTTGCGGAAGCAGATCCCACCACATGAAAATGATAGCTTGCAATTTCATCTAGCTCTTTCCAAGCCGGTAATAAGATTTCCAGCCTGAATTTACTCATTATACTTTTCCTCCAGGCGTTTCCTCGCTTCTTCTATAGTAATAGTAGCTTCTCCCGATAACCTGGACTGTTCCGCTATGGCTATCTTTGAGCGCAGCTTCAATAACTGCTCTCTTTTCTCAAATGCTTCAATGCTCATTACAACAAGATCACCCTCGCCATTTTTTGTAATATATATAGGCTCTTCCACTTCATGGGCAAGGGCTGATATCGCACCATAATCGTTTCTGAGTGTTGTTGAGGACTTAATAATCATCAATAAATCACCTCGCATTAATAATTATGATATTATTATACATTAATTCTGCCTGCTGTTCTGTGTTTTACTGATATGATATTTTTCATTTTCCTGGTGGTTCGCCACGATAGAATAATTAAACAGACTAACATTTATATTGAAGCGGTATAGTTTATATTCCTATTGCATACATTATGTACATAATGTACGATAGGGGTGGAGGCTGGTGATTTATATGCAGACGATAAATGCAACTGAAGTCAGAAACAACTTTAGTTTCTATATTGATACCGTAGTAAGGGAAAAACCTATTGCAGTAAAACGCAACAGGGATATATTGTTATTTTTCTCGGATCAAATAGTAAAAGATTTGGTGAAAGATTTGACGTTGCATGCTGAATTGACTTACGAAGATGGTATTATTGTAGGGACTATAGCCGGGTTTGATCTAGTAGTTGAATCCAAATCGGAACAAGAAGCTATCAGAAAATTAGCGGAAGATTTACTTGAATATGCTCAGGATTACGTTAATGATTTTAAATTATTTTATAATGCTCCTAATCGAAAAGACCACTATCCTTATGTATTAAAAGTGCTTTTAGCATCCACAATAGATGAAATTATGGGGTATATTAATGCCAAAGTGGTCTGAGCTTAAACTGTTTTGCAAGCATGATGGTTGGGAGTTATACAAACAAACCGATCACTTTTATCGAAAACGTATGACGGATGGAACATTAAAATTGACAAAAATATCAAAGGGTACAGGTGATATTCCTAAACCAGTTTGGAAACAAATCAGAAACAAACAGCTTCAAGTAACACAAGAATATTTTCATAAAATGAAATAAGGAATGGGTAAGGCATAGTGACGGTTCTTTTGCCTCATTTATGATTAGAATATAATCAGGCAAAAGAACCGTCACCATGCCTTAATCAGATATGTATTGTCACCGGCTCAAATATGTCAGGAAAAACCACTCTTTTAGGTACTATTGGTATAAACCTGGTGTTAGCATATGCCGGTGCTGCTGTTTGTGCCAGGGATTTTAAGTGATGTAATACCGACCATCCATTGCCTTATAATTAAATCATAGTTAGAATAACAGAAGTAAATTTTAATACATGGATTATAAAACCACTGAGGTAGGTAAATATTGAGCAAGAAATTATACATAACCGAAAAACCATCGGTGGCTGGCAGCTTTGCCAGCGTATTGGGAATAGAAATATCCAAATCCGATAAAAACAGGGGATATGCGGAAAATGACAGAGCCATCATCAGCTGGTGCTATGGTCACCTGGTGACTATGGCTTATCCGGAGGTGTACGATGCTGCCTATAAGTCATGGCGGATAGAGCATCTGCCTATTATTCCCCAGGAATATAAATATGAGATTATCGATCATGCAGGTACGAGAAAACAGTATGAAGTGATAAGAAAACTTATGCATCGTAATGATGTTGATATGATCTACTCCTGCACCGATAGCGGACGTGAAGGCGAGTATATATTCCGCCTGGTCTATCAGGAAAGCGGAACCAATAAACCTGCCAAACGAGTGTGGATATCTTCTCATACTGAAGATGCAGTAAGAAGAGGAATCGATGAAGCCCAGGATATCTCCGAATACGATTCCTTATCCCGGGCAGCCTATTGCAGGGCTAAAGAGGACTGGCTCTTTGGTATGAATTTTAGCAGAATATACACCTGTCAATATGGCAAAGATTTAGCTGCTCGATTAAAAGAAAGCAAGCGCTCAGTTATTGCCATTGGGCGCGTAATGACCTGCGTCCTGGGTCTGGTGGTGGAAAGAGAACTGGAAATCAGGAATTTTGTTCCCCGGGTTCATTATGGGATCATAGCCAGCTTTATGTCTCAGGAAAGCAGCATTGCTTATAAGGGCAAATGGCAGCCTAAGAAAAAAAGGGGACCCGCACCAGCTGATGAATCTGA
>CAZBKS010000459.1:0-2487 GCA_964492475.1 uncultured Syntrophomonas sp.
CAAATAATTGATGATATGAAGACTAAATTCGGAATCGATACTATTAAACGGGGCAGCCTGATAAACACCAAAACAAGATAACTGTGCCATAAGTAAATGGTGCCAGGCACCATTTACTTATAATAAAAAAGCCACGTTGAATAGCTTAATTGCCCGTGGCTTTTGCATGGCTGTATTTATTAAATTCACTTCAATGGTTTATGAGCCTAATCCTCGATAGACTTTTCATCCTCCTCACGTGCTTTACGGAAATTCCCCAGGGCTTTACCGAGTGAATCACCCAACTGAGGAAGCTTTCCTGGTCCAAATATTATTAATACCACTACCAAAATAAATCCTAACTCCCATGGTCCGAAATTGCCTATCAAGCCAAACATGTTTTCACCTCCTGGCTGCAGCTACCTGTCCTATTCACAACTTAATCATACACCTGCGGCGATCAAAAGTCGATATGCATCCGGTTGGCTAACTATTACAGTTAATTGACAGCATAATTAAATCCCCATATAATAGATAAGTACGTTAGAGTTATTGTGTCCTGGTGTTAGTCTACAGAGGGTCATAACCCCTTCAAACAACGGGAAAATATCAGTTTTCATGCGGATGTGGCGGAATTGGCAGACGCACCAGACTTAGGATCTGGCGCTTCACGGCGTGGGGGTTCGAGTCCCTTCATCCGCACCATAGAAAAATAGAGGGTTTTGGCCCTCTTTTGTTTTTTCTGGTTTACTGCGCACTATATCAACCGCAAGATTATGTTTGATCATAATGCAGCCACATACTGATTATTTTCACTATCTTTTCATCTTTGTAAACTTGATATACCACTCGATGTTGACGGTTAATTCTTCTTGAATAAGCTCCGCTTAAATCCCCAATCAGCTTTTCAAAAGGTGGATAATCCATAAATGGATTTTCTTGCAAGATTTCCAGTATGCTTTTGATTTTATCGCCAAATCCTGCTTCAATCGCCGTTTTCTTGTCCATAAACCCGTGATTTGTATAAACGATTTTCCACTGTCCTTTACCCATCCATATCCTCCACACATTCGTCCAGTGGAGTTTCAATCCCCTTTATAATTTTCTCTCTCATACCTGGTATAGTACAAAGATAAAAGGTCTCCTGCATTGAACGGTAATCCTCTTCAGATAAAACCACAATATTACCATTTTTGCCCGTAACAAATATTGGCTCATGTGTAGTATTGACTTCTTCCATGAGTTTAAAAAAGTTCTTTCTTGCAGTTGTTGCATTTATAATAGACATATTTCCTCCTCCATTGCGTACGTTATCATGTACACATTATATGCGGCCGTCATTATTCCTGTCAACCACCGACGTAAAAACTAAATCATTTAATATATACTAAGCCCAAACGCCATTGAGCTTTGCTGTATCTTGCATTATTGTTCATGCCCCAGCAACTCCATTTCGAAGCTATAATAACATGCGATAAAGCAGAATTCACTCCATCCGGTAACCGCAGCAACGCCTAGCAAAAATGCACAACGGCCCCGCTGGAGGCTTCACAACGGGGCCGGATATTCCTGGTTTAGTTTCTCTATTCATTCCTGGTCAGCATTATTTATTTCAGCTTCCATTCAGGTTTTCTCTTTTCCAGAAAGGCATTTACTCCTTCATGAGCATCTTCTGTAGTACAAAGTATGCCGAAATGATTTCCTGTTAATTCAAAGGCTTTGTCATAAGCAAGATCAGACATCTTGTAGAATGATTTCTTGCCTAACTGAACTCCTAGCGGACTTTTAGCTGCCAGCTTTTGAGCTAATTTTAAGGTTTCCTCTTCCAGTTGGTCTTTGGGCACTACCTTGTTAATAAGCCCAATCCTTAAGGCTTCTTCTGCATCAATCATATCTCCTGTCAAAAGCAGTTCCAGGGCCTTTTTTCTGCCCAGGCAGCGTGATAATGGAATAGCAGGGCCCATGCAGAATAATCCCACATTAACAGCTGTAGCACCAAACTTGGTTCCTTCCGCAGCAATTGCCAGATCCGAAGCAGCTACCACACCAATCCCATTGGCTACTGCAATATTATGAGCTGATGCAATAACCGGTTTTCCTATCCTGGAAATAGTAAGTGCCCATTCTTCCATTAGGGTAATCCACTCGTAATACTCCAGAGGGCTTTTACCTTCCAAATCTCCCACATCAATTCCTGCGCAAAAGCCTTTTCCAGCTCCTTTGATAATGATTACCCGGGTATCCTCATCATTATCCATCTCGATAAGCGCCTGGTTAAGTTCTGTTGCCAGAGGCACGCTGAACGTATTCAGAAACTCTGGCCGGTTAAACGTGATTGTCCCAATGTGATCCTGCTTGTCAACCAAAATGGCTTGATAACTCATAATTCTAACTCCTCCTCCTCTTATACAATATATTCCGTTGATAAGATGTAATACTAACTCAGCATTTGTTCACGATTTTATTGTAACTTATTTATTTCTTATTGAATGTCGTAATAATAAAGTT
>CAZBKS010000460.1:0-2483 GCA_964492475.1 uncultured Syntrophomonas sp.
TTTAAATTATACTTATAGAACAAATAAGTACTTAATTTATCCACAAAATGTATAAAATATGTGGATAAGGCCAGGTGTTATGAGAATAGAAATTCGTGGCGCAGAAAAACTGAGTTTTAGAGAAAAGCAGGCCGTAGTGCTCAAGGAATCCGGAAAAACCACCGGTGAAATTGCTTCCATACTGAACCTGAGTCCGGGCACGGTTTCCACTCTGCTTAACAGGGCACGTTCCAAAGGGTATGAAGTGGTGATTGTTATGCCCGGCAGTATACTTGGGATTTGGTCAGGGGAGGACGATACTGATGAATAAGAAAAATGAAAAGAAACCGGCAATAAAATTATTCTTCCTGGGTTTAGTAGCTATGTCTTTGCTGCTCACTATCGTGCCCCGTGCTAAAACCGTATATGACTTAAATAAACAAAAAGTTAGTTTGGAACAGCAAAAAGATGAATTGGTCCAACAAAGCGCTCATTTAAAGGAGACTATGAGTAAGGTTAACAGCCCGGAAAACATTGAAAGGATTGCCCGGGAACAACTGGGATTGGTGAAAAAAGGGGAGACCGTAATTATTCCCATGTTACCTGATGAATCTTCAACCGCCACTCAATAATGTTAGCGATAAATATTGACTAGCAGCGCTCCATCTAATAGAATTAACCTATCAGATAATGAGGAGGACTTTTATTTCTATGCCTACAGAACAAGCGAATATTGTACCGGGAGAGATTGTCGACGGGAAAGTGCAGGGCATAACGAATTTTGGAGCATTTATTGAGTTGTCCGGAGGAGTTGTGGGACTCGTTCATATTTCGGAAATTGCCGATACTTATGTTAAGGATGTCAGGGACTTTATTCAGGTAGGAGCTCAGGTCAAAGTAAAAGTGCTGAATGTATCCGGAAATAAAATTGGTTTATCCATGAAGCAGGCAGTGTCCTCCAAACCAGCTGAAGTAAAACCAGATCGAATCAGGAGACCCAACCCGAATCCCGGTAGGAGAAATGCTTATGGACAGGATCATCGGACCAAGAGTGAACCTGTAAGCCTGGATGATAAAATTACCAAGTTTTTAAAGGAAAGTGACGAAAGAATGCAGCCCATCAAAAACCGGATGGAGCAAAAGAAAAGAAGAAATAATCCATAATTAATTAATAATTTGGAAGAAATTATAGAAAGCACTTCACAGAAGTGCTTTTTTTATACTATCAGAAAGTATAACATTTTAAATGAAGATAGTATAAGTGCAACCGCGGTTCTGCCGTCGCCAAAGGCTCACCCTTCGGGCACTACTGATGCTCTCTGTCGTTCGCCATTAATGTTGCGGCACAAGCCGGGTTTTCTTTATTGAGAACCGGGAATCCTGGGAGTCAATAATTATAGGAGCGTGAGATTGGAATTGAAATTCGCTGCAGTAGATATTGGAACTAATTCATGTCGGCTGTTAATTGCCGATATAGATAAAAACCAGCGTTTGATCCCATTACAAAGAGGCTTAATGCAAACTCGACTGGGTCAGGGGTTAAGCTCGAAGGGCAGTATAAATGATGAAGCGTTACAACGAACCAGAATATGCTTAGCCAAGTTTGCAGATCTTATTGGTGAAGATGAGGTGACTGCATGTCGGGCTGTAGCTACCAGCGCGGTCAGAGAAGCAAATAACCGGGGAACTTTTTTGCAGACCATGAGTCAGTATTTTCCCGGCCCTATAGATATTGTAGATGGAGAGCAGGAAGCCTTATTAACCTACCAGGGAGTAAAGCGTGGATTGAGAATAGCACAGCCTCCGGTAGTTATTGATCCTGGCGGAGGAAGCACAGAAATTATTATGTTGGACCATGAAGCGGCTTACATAAAATCGCTTCCTCTGGGTGCGGTTAGAGCAACGGAAAGCCATATGAGCCATGGGGATATGGAAAAAATGCTGGTAGAAGGTATGGGTAATATAGGCCAGCTAAGTGGGCATCCGCTGGTTTTTGTGGGAGGTACGGCTACCAGTCTGGCCGCCATCAAAATGGAAATGAGAACCTATACTCCTGAATTGATACACGGGCAAGTATTGAGTGAAAGGGAAGTCGAGCAGCTGTGCGACAGGTTGTTTGCAGCCAGCCTGGAGCAAAGAAAAAGTATTCCGGGGCTGCAGCCGGAAAGAGCGGATATTTTACCACAGGGTGCGCGGATTATTTCTTTAATTATGTCCTGCCTGGGAGCGAAAGAAATGATAGTAAGCGAAAGTGATTTACTGGAAGGAGTTATCTGGGATCTTTATGATACTTATCACTTATCGACACTGGAATCGCTTGAGTAAAGGCTATACTTTGTTGAATGAATGAAGATAGTGTTTGCTAACCTGCATTTTTAATATATTTTGTATTAAACAAATATTGTCCCCCCACTATTAATGACAAATTTTACCAGCCCGTGTTGATATAATTTATGGACAACAAGCAATTGGAGATGGGGGGTATTAAGACCATGGAAAGAATT
>CAZBKS010000461.1:0-2478 GCA_964492475.1 uncultured Syntrophomonas sp.
AAACACGCTGCCACCATAGCTGTTTATGTAAATATTGATTTGCTTAGCATTTGGATACTTGGCCAGTTCATCTCTGAAATAGTTAGCTGAGGTTTCACTTTCAACAACCTGGCCGGTCCACCAGTCAAAGTAGTCATCTTTAACGTCACCGTAAACATACATATCCAGCGTGTCCGGTTTTGTCGACTGTTTTATTACTGCCATTCTTCGTTTTGTGTTTTTCAATTTTTCCCCTCCTACTTAATTTATGTATAAATATCCATACCCGGTTATCGCGATTTTTTTGTCGGGATGATATTACATCCTTTACCACCCCCATCATGTGAATCTTTAAAAATCTCTCTTGTCTTAAACCCTACCCGGTCGGACGTCCCCTTTTTAAAATGCGTTTTTAAAGCAGGGGGGGTGGTACTATCTCTGGCTGTTCTGCAGTTCCTGTATTCTATCCCTCAATTTATGCATAAATATTCATACCCGTTTATTGCCTATATACCAAGGGTTAGAGAGCATTTTATGTGTTGTTTTTCACCTCCAGATACATATTTTATGCATGATTATGCATAAAACTTTACTTATCCATATCTTATAATTGTGTTTAACTGTGCCGGGTGCCTCTAAGCATTGTGGTTAAGGCGTTTATAGCGATTGCTAAATTCTAGTTATACACTCGCGATATATGGGTAAATCATTAGAAGATTTGTTTACAGGATTAGAATATTTTAAATCTTTTCATAGCCTCATTTATTGACTGCTGCTCAATTCCTATGTACCTCAAAGTAATGGATTGATGGCTATGATTAAAAATTTTCATAAGCGTAACAACATCTTTAGTCTGAATATAGAAGTGGTAACCAAAGGTTTTACGCATTGTATGAGTACCCATGCTTTCAATACCAAACTGTGCAGCTGCATCCTGCAATATTTTATACGCCATCGACCTGGTTAAAGGCTTATTATCCTTCTGCCTGCTTTTGATCAGGTATTCATCAGGCTGCTTGCCCAAGCAATACCGGTGAAGATCTTTTATGAGTACTGGATTAATTTCAAATATTCTTTGTTTGCCGGTCTTCTTCTCCCGCAGGTTAAAGCATTGCTTATTAATGACATCACGAACCCGCAGCTGCAATATGTCAGATATCCTTAAACCGGAATATATGCCCAGCATCCACATGATATAATTTCGTTCATTCTTTCTCTTCAAATATTCCGCTATCTCCTGAACCATGCCCTTATCTCGTATCGGTTCTACGAAATTCATGTTATCACTCCTGTTTTACGTTTAATTGCTGGCTGATCCATCAGATACCCGGCCAGGCTTGATAAATTCCCAAGCGCTTGGGAATTTATCAAGTGTATAATCAACCAACATATTGATCTACACGCTCAGTATAAGTCCCTTCTTGTTCCTGGATCAGACCATCTAATCACCTTGAGATCATTCCAGCCTGGGGTGCCTGATCATATATCACAGAAGCTCTTGCCTCTCCGGCTGAACTTGTCATCATCCTCAGAGCTTGGCCTGCTCCGGCTGAATTTATCGTAAATTTCGTAATCATCTCCTGGATAAGATGTCTTTTTAGGGTGTGAGCGTATTTCATTGTTTCTAATGTTCCGTAATCGCTGAGCATTCAAAGTATCGTATTGCTTCCGGAGCTTATCAGTACTGAGTATATTACCCTGCCAAAACTCACTTGTTTGAGCAAATTCGATTACCGCCTTGACCTCTGTCGGATGACGCCCATCGATCCTGATAAGAGCATTCATGTGCTTAGCCCATTTCTGGATATCAGGATCCCTGATGTTGGGCAGGTGCCTTTTTATTAAACTGAGCAGATACTCAGATAAAATTACCTCGGAAGAGTTCGGAGGATATATATAAGTTTCTTTCTTTTTATTTAATACTTTATTTACAGGTGCTTCAATCCCCGGTGGCTCTAAGGCTGGTTCCTGGTTAACCCTTGCACAATCGGATAACCCCACCCTTGCACAATCGGATAACCCTTGACTTATCCGATTGGATAAGTCTTGCACATTCAGACAACCCTTATCCCATTGTGAAACCCTTGTATTAAAAGTATAGACTGGAGTCTTTCCTGGCTCGTATTTCACTCGAATAACAACCTTCTTCTTCAGCAGTTCATTGAGCTGCCTGGATATGTATGATTGACTGGTCCCACAAGCCTCGGAGTATTCTCTTAAAGACACAGCATCATCTGATTTACCCCAGCCATAAGTACGGCGCCACAAGAACATACAGATGCCCTTTTGGGTGCCGTTTAACTTGGCCATGGTCAGTGCTTCCAGCAGTAGATTTGCTATTTGGGTAAATCCATTTTCAATATCCGCTTGTAATTCGATAATATCTTGAGACACTAATGACACCTTCTTTAATCCTTTTCAAGCTGTTCTATTAAGAAATCTGTCAGTTCCTTAGCTTGCTGGGGCAAACTCTTACAGCCCTTATAATCCGAAATTCCA
>CAZBKS010000462.1:0-2474 GCA_964492475.1 uncultured Syntrophomonas sp.
TATCCCAGTAAAATTCGAATCTGCCAGATGCTGATCAGGGAAGTATAGGCCCAATAAACAAAGTAAAGCAGGAAAAACTGGGTCCATATCAGGGTCAGGTAATCTATCCAGGCAAACCCCGCAATAGGCATATTGGGAAATAGATAAGTGATGGTCATCTCTCCATGTATTAGCAAGCGCAGCAATACTGCTGCACCTATGCCTGATAGAATGAGCAGTTCCCTTTCCCTTCTGCTCACGGTGAACATGATCAAAAAAAAGATACCCATCACCACGATGCTGCCCAGCGAGAAATAACCCACAAATTTGACCATATTGTTGACCCCGGCCATAGACTCATAGAGGCCAAACATTACTGGTTCCCACATTCCGCCCACCGCATAAGCATCATTTGTTACCTGCAGTATTATATTAAAATTTTCCTTTTCGCAGACAAAATCGGTAAATTGCGGGCGGTAGTCTGACACCGGAGCACTGGCCCCGTCACCAAGCCGGCCGTTTTCCGCCAGCAGCTTCCCGTCTATATACAGGCGGTAAGCCGATGCCTGATTCTGGATGCGCACCGCCATATGCTCCCCTACCGGCGCATTAATTACCCGAGCCCGATAGGTGGCCATGCCCCAGCCAGGCAGCGATTTTCCGTCCACCTTATAAGCATTCCATTCAACCGGAGCTTCCGCCAGTACAGCATTTTGCTGTTTGCGTTCTATTTCATCTTCACCCAGCAGTTCTCCCCAGTAAAATTCCCATTCCCCATCCAGATGGAAGGCCCCAACCTTTTCCATATCCCAGTCAGACAAGTCAAGGACTCCCCCTTTGACCTGGGGAGCAGTAGAATAGCTGAGCGACGCATTTATGCAAAAAAACGTTAAAATTAATAACGCCGGAAGCACAGGTAAGATTACTTTCCAAGCTTTAGCTTTATTCATTAACAATCACCTTGGCATCTTTATAACACAACTGGAATGATTTTCATACTGCTTATGAATATATCGGATATTTTAGGAATGTTATTTATAGATGTGAAAAATGAGGTTTTGAAATTTCATCAGAAGATATGATTTTTTCAGGACATGATAATGACGATTGACTTTTTGCTGATAGAGAAAAATATCATAAAGGAACATCAGTACACATAGCAATTGAAAGGAGGTCAGGTCGAACCATGAAAGAGGTTTAAGAAAGAATATAGATATTGAAAGAAAATCAAGGCAAAAGAACCGTCCCCATGCCTTGCCCAACAACAATGCTGCCAGATGGATTTTTCATCTCCCTGGCAGCATCATGTGTAGGCCATTACTTATTTTTTGGAGGTTTACCCCATTAGCCTTTTTTGTATCAACTATTCCTGTGATAGAATATATTCGGCATACTCAGCAAGTAATGCAGAAGCTTCATCACTGATATGCTTTTTATTTGATTTTGCTTGCAGTTCATTAATAAATGGGTTCATATTACCTTTTTCAACTTTTGTTTTCAAGCTGTTGTAAATGCCTTGATTTGTAATTAATCCTTCATCACAGAAATTGTCCAAAAGCATTTCCAGAGTTCCGATATCTCCTGTAATGTAAAAATTAATTTCTTCAGTGGTGACATTTCCCGCATTATCTTCGGCACTTAATACCAGTTGATGTTCTCCAAAGGTTAGTTCTTCCAGATTTAATGCAGTGCAAGGATCGATGGAAACACCATCTAAAGAAACATCGAAGGTGCTGATACCGGATTCATCATCACTTGCTTCACAAACTAATTCGAATTCACCGATTCTCTCCATTACGGCACCATCTTCAATATTTACTGTAATAGTCGGAGGTATGGTATCTACAGGAGTTTCTTCTACTGTATATATAACATGTAAGGTTGGTATCTGATCTGCGTTGTCTCCTGCACCTTCAAAGGACTCCGCGGTTCTGTTGCCGCTGCCGCTGAACAGGAAACTGATGGCATTTCCTTCATTCCAGCCGTCTTTGTTTACGATTTCCTGAATCAGAGCAGCCAGGTTGGGAGTTTGCTGGGCTGAATCCGCTTCATGCTCAACCGTCCACATGGGAACGTCTGTCCACTGAACGGAGGCAGCTGTTTTACTCGCAAATTTTCCGGACACAGCACCGTCAACATTTTCAAATGCAGCCGAATCCGCTGTATCTTCAAGATAAATATCTACATTGAACGGATCATAACTCTTATCGGGCTCGTCAACGGAAAACTGAATGTAGGCGTCGGTGATGGTTGCTCCCTGCGGAATAGCCAGATCAGCAAAACGGATTCCGATTAGTTGGTTTTTCACATCATCGCTGGTGGGTTTTTCCCAGGTGATTTCCAGGTCGGAACTGTCGAAGTCCAGGCTTCCGTCCGCACGCTCTTCCAGATCATCCAGAGCATTCTTGACCGGTACTGCGATCAGTGTTCCAGCACCCGATACCATAACGGTAATCGAAACTTCATTACTGGTAATTGTTTTTTCCTCAACAGTT
>CAZBKS010000463.1:0-2452 GCA_964492475.1 uncultured Syntrophomonas sp.
GCGGTCAGGCATATTGGCAAAGATCACTGGTTAACCCGCAGGAATCTGCTGATTTTATTTACTATTCCGGTCATCACTATTATCCTGCATTTTACCGATGACTGGCACCATCTGTTCTATGCAGCAGCCTGTATTAATACTGAAAGTACTTATCCGCTGCTTTCCTTTGCAAAAGGTCCCTGGTACTGGGTACACCTGATCTTTGCTCATCTTATGTTTATCTCTGCCAGTTTATTATTGGTAAAAAAGATATTTGAAACAGCCGGTGTATATAGATATCAAATTGGCATTATGCTGGTGGGATCGTGTATCCCATGGATAGTAATGATAATCTATGGCACGGGCATAATACCTTTTAATTATGATATTAATCCACTGGGGACTAGCATTGCTTGTTTAATATTTGCCTGGGGAATATTCCGATATCGACTTTTTGATCTGGTCCCGGTTGCTTATAAACAGGTATTCAGAAGTATGCGTGACGGGGTAGTGATTTTGGATTTTCACCACAATCTGGTGGACTATAATCCTGCGGCTGATTTCATACTCAAGCATATCAGGATCAGTGACCTGGGTCGACCGATAACGGAAGTGCTGAAAGAATATCCGGATTGGATCAAACAGCTTGTATCAGATGATCCTGACAAAGATGAATATGAACTGCTTATTAATCATTCAAGCAAAAACTTTTATTATAATTGCACAATATCACCGATATTAAATAGAAATCAAAAAATAGCAGGCAAGATCCTGGTGCTTAATGAAATAACCCAACAGGTTGAGATGATGGAAAAGCTCCGCCTCCAGGCCACTACCGATAATCTTACCAGTGCTTTTAATCGCAAATATTTCATGGAGCAAAGCACCCTGCATCTCTCCAATCCAAGAAAACATGAACAAAGCATAGCCGTAATATTGATGGATATAGATGATTTTAAAATGGTCAACGATACTTATGGGCATGGGGCAGGGGATATAGCTCTTAAAACCATCACCGAAATATGTTTTAAAAATCTGCGGCCTTCAGATATTTTAGGCCGCTACGGCGGGGATGAATTTGCTGTTTTACTGCCGGATACCACATCTGACATGGCATTTCAGATAGCTGAACGTCTGCGCAGAGAAATTGCAGGTCAGTCCATAAAACTGGAAGACGATATTATCATTATCACCGTCAGTTTTGGTGTTGCTGCGGTTAAAACCTCATCAGGAATAAATATAGAGCAACTGCTGAAACAGGCTGATGATGTCCTCTACCAGGCCAAAGAAGCCGGACGCAACTGTGTTGTGGTCGGCTGAAACCTGCGCTATGAAACATGATGCAGCGTAAATCTAAAATATAGTCTTTTACCGGGATACTCCGTGTTAGTATTGCGGCGGCTGCTTCTCCCAGGAGCATGCAACTTTATCCCTTATCTTTAACCCGTAATTTATATGAGGAAATTGCTTCCTGTAATGGGGACATTCCTACATATTCAGGACCTCTATACCCAGGGACATTCCTGCCACCAAGTCCATCAATGGTAGGTGTGTCCCTGTTCCTTAACCCGGTGTGTCCCCTGACCTTAGCCCGAGACTTTCGGTCTCACAGCCCACCATCCATGAAATCCACTCAGCAAACTCCTTGGTCCACCCGCCAGGTGTGTACCTGACATTGACTGCTTCATATGGATCATATTCGCCCCTCAGGAACACAATTCTATCATTTGAGCATAAGCCCGCTAAAATTGATGACTGGAAAGAAAAGGTGTAAAATGTCATTGTATGGAAAAATGGGGAGGAATTATAAGGAAATGAGGATAAGTGTGATACTTGAAACTGATCGGGAGATAAATCTGCCGATACAGTACAATCATATCCTGCAGGGATTTTTGTATAAAAATCTGTTGGACCGGGATTATCGGGAATAAAGTAATTAGATCTTTTTGCATATATACTGTCATTAATAGTTTGGCAAGGAGTGACTATATGTTTTGTGCTCATATTAATCCAACAAATTTAAAAGAGCAGAGTGTCCAGGAACACTTACATAATGTTGCTGCAATGTCTAAACAATATGGTGAAAAAATATCACTGGCAGCAACAGCCGAATTAATTGGCATTATTCACGATATGGGAAAGGAAACAATAAGGTTTAATTCTTACATTCATTATTGTGCAGCGCATCCTGATGACAAATCTCTCAGGGGATCAATCAATCACTCTACAGCAGGTGCAAAGTTTATCTATGATAAATTTTATGATACAACCGACCAATATCAAAAGCTTACAGCACAGATTATTTCATTGGCTATTTGTTCTCATCATGGTGGATTGATAGATTGCTTAGACTTGAAGGGCATTGATATATTTACTAATAAAATGAAAACGGATAAAGAAATTTTTTATTGAGCAACAGGAAAAAGCTGAAAACATTGTTTTAGCAGCCCGTGATTCAGCTAATATGATCGAA
>CAZBKS010000464.1:0-2438 GCA_964492475.1 uncultured Syntrophomonas sp.
CTAAACAGGTCTACGTGGAGCGCCGGGGCAAAATCGAGCGGGTCAATGTAGTGTTTCGGGATGACCTGCATCTGCACACGGTTATAGAACGAATCATTTCCCCTCTGGGACGTCGGTTGGATGAGAGTATGCCCATGGTAGATGCCCGACTGCCGGACGGTTCGCGTGTAAACGCTATAATTCCGCCCCTGGCCTTAAATGGTTGTGTTCTGACTATCCGCAAATTCTCTAAAAACCTTTTGAAAACCGCCGATTTGATAAGGAACAATTCGATGACTTCCCATATGGCCAAGTTTTTAGAAGCCTGTGTCAAGGGGCGTATGTCCATTATAGTATCCGGTGGTACCGGGGCTGGTAAGACCAGTACTTTAAATATCATATCTGGATTTATACCACATGATGAACGAATCATAACTATTGAAGACTCGGCCGAACTGGTATTGAATCAGGAGCATGTGGTGACCCTGGAAACGCGTCCTCCCAATATCGACGGAAAGGGAGAAATTGCTATCCGCGACCTGGTGCGCAACTCGCTGCGTATGCGTCCTGACCGTATAGTGGTAGGTGAGGTTCGTGGCGGGGAGGCCCTGGACATGCTGCAGGCTATGAATACCGGCCATGACGGATCCTTATCTACTGCTCATGCCAATTCACCCCGGGATGCATTGTCCCGGCTGGAGACCATGGTATTGATGGCGGGTATGGAAATGCCTATGAAGGCCATTCGGGAGCAGATCGCCTCGGCTATAGATTTTATCGTCCATCAGAGCAGATTATCCGATGGCACTCGTAAAATTACCCATATTACTGAAGTAGTAGGTATGGAAACCGATATCATTACCCTGCAGGACATCTTTATCTTTGACCAGACTGGGGTTGATGAACGTGGTCGGGTACAGGGGCGGCACAGGGCTACGGGGATTAAGCCTAAATGTCTGGATAAACTCAGAACAGCCGGAATAGTAATACCGGACGAGTTCTTTGCCTAGGCAATTTAGAGTTTTTGATAGGAGGTTTTAAGGTGCAGTATTTAATAGCAGTGTTTGTTTTCTTGGGGATAGCTTTTGCCCTCACCGGGGTTACAAAGATATTTTCTATCCGCGATGTATATAAAGAGCGCCTGCAGACCGTGATAGGCCAGGTTGAGCCAAATAGTATCCATGACAAGGTTACGGTAGGGATAGCACTTAAAACCCTTATAAATACTGTATCTACTCTTTTTGTTGCCAGGTCGTTTACCGGAAAACTTCAGGACCGACTGGTTACAGCCGGCATACCCTTGAAAGGTGAGGAGTATATTACCATTAGCCTGGCAATTGTTATTTTTACACCCTTTCTTACTTTTATATTAAGTGCTAATTTCTGGCTGGCAGTTATAGTATTAATCCTGGCCCTAATACTGCCCTGGATGTATATTACCATAAAGAAGGATAAACGGCTGCAATCCTTTGAAATGCAGTTGGCCGATTCTCTGGTCATAATGGCCAATGCCCTGCGGGCGGGTTTTGGGTTTCAGCAGGCCATGGAGACGGTAGTCAAGGAGATGCCTCCTCCCATAGCTACCGAATTTGACTGGTGTCTTCGGGAGATGAACCTGGGTTTTAACCAGGAGGAGGCATTGATGCACCTGGGTGCCCGGGTCAACAGTGAAGAACTGGATATGGTTATAAGCGGTATTATCATTCAGAAACAGGTGGGAGGCAACCTGGCCCATATCCTGGATAATATCGGCGAGACAATGCGGGATAGGGCCCGGATCAAAAAACAGGTGCGTGTCTTGACTGCCCAGGGTAAGCTCTCCGGGCTTATTGTTGGGCTTTTACCCGTAGCGTTGCTGGCATTTATGCTGGTTATAAACCCCACACACGTTTATTTCCTTGTACAGGACAGCCGAGGTCTGGTCATGCTAGGAATAGCAATAGTAATGGAAATAGTGGGGGCCACCATAATAAGCCGCGTAGTCAAGATAGAATTCTAGCAGGCTAAACTGGGGGGAAGACATGGAATTTATTATTATCAGCTTACTGGCTATAATGGTAACATCGTTTGTTATAGGTTATCTGTATAATATCAATCGGGAGCAAATTATTACCCGGGAAAGGCTGGTTGCTTACACAGTGAAGGAAGAAAAGGCTTATCTGCCTCCCGAACTGCAGCTAAATTTTAAGACCCGGGTGGTAAGCAGGGTTATGGGTACTCTATCCGGAATTTTTAAGCGACTTATTCC
The DNA here is from genome assembly GCA_964492475.1 of uncultured Syntrophomonas sp. Lineage (GTDB taxonomy): Bacteria > Bacillota > Syntrophomonadia > Syntrophomonadales > Syntrophomonadaceae > JAAYJK01. The sequence goes on from CAZBKS010000464.1 coordinate 2,228, forward strand.
CAAAAATGAAAAGGATGCCTATAACGCTAAATTAAGAACTGCAGGGAATCCTTATGGATTAAATGGCGACAGCTATTTGGTCTTAAAATATGTTATTATTACCATTAGTATTATAATGGGTATCTTTACCAAAAACATTCTATATCTGCTGCTGTTTTCCGCCGCCGGACTCTTGATGCCCGACCTGTGTCTAAAGTCCATCTTGAATCGA
>CAZBKS010000465.1:0-2435 GCA_964492475.1 uncultured Syntrophomonas sp.
TATTATGCAAAATTGGAAGCTCAAAATGCACACACAGCTGCAAGTAATGCATACACAGCTGCAAATAGTGCAAAAACAAATGCGGTAAATGCTTATAATAAATCACAAGAAGTCTATGATTTAGTTAATAGTCTAAATTTAGACGCAAGATTAACCAATATAGAAGGCGGGTTAATTTCTCCTCCGGTAATTAAATCTGTAAAAACATTAAATAATATATCGGTATCTACTACTGGTTCTATAACAGTTGTTATAAATGCACAAAATGCTTTAAATTATAGTGCTAGTTTAGATAATGAAGCAGAAGATTGGCAAGGTTTAAATACTATAACAGTTTCAGGATTAACCGTAGGTGCAAATACCATTTATGTAAAAGCCCAAAATGGCGGCGGCCTAATAGACGAAGCTTCTTTAGTAGTGTTTCGTTTATAAAATACTACATAAAAGCAGTAAGTTTGAAAATTGGCTGTACACAAAAAAGCCCTGGATTTATTTCCAGGACTTTTTTTATGACCATTTTTTTGAAAGGAGATAAATTATGGCAAAAAGACCCACTAGAAAGCAAAGTATTTTGATAAGCGAAAGTGGCCTAAGACCTGAAAACTGGCTGGTTATCAAAAATCCAGTTGGGATACTGCATATAAGGCATCGCAAAACCGGGACCTTAAAAGTGATTAAAAAACCGAAGGCCCTTAATGAACATAAGGGGGGAGGAAGATAATGGCATGTGAATCCCGGTTCCTTGTTAGTTATAATGACAAGTTAATATGTGCTCATTTTTTGAATCGACTTAAACAGTTTGATTATGGAACTTTTCTGCACAGCTGCAGGGTAGCCGAGTTATCAATCAACATAGGTGAATTGCTCAAATTAAATAAGCCGGATCTCAAGCAAATATATTATACAGCACTTTTACATGATATTGGAAAACTCAAAATACCACATAGTATATTGCATAAAACCGTTCAGTTAGATGCTGATGAATGGATTATAGTTCGAAAACATTCTCAATATGGAGCAGATATTCTTAGCGGTTATAATTCAAAGATACTCACAGCAGATTTAATCGAAAGTATTTATCACCACCACGAGCATTATAGCGGCAAAGGATACCCAGATGGACTAAGTGGAGAAAGTATACCGGTATATGCCCGAATTATTGCCATAGCTGATGCATTAGATGCGATGATTAATCCTAGGCCATATCGACCGATGACCTTAGCATATGATGAAGCTATAAGTGAATTGCAAATACATGCTGGCACACAGTTTGATCCATATATTGTAAAGAGGATTATTTGTTCACAACAAAATCTCAAAGGGAGGAACGAAAATTATGTTTAAAGTTGGATTGGATATTGGCTACGGCCACACCAAAGTAGTTACAGAAGATGGGAAAAGAATCATATTCCCATCAATCGCTAAGAAAGGGGAGGCTATTGACCTGGATAACCTGCTGGGTGCAAAAGAGGACTATATCATACATATTAATGACACCACATGGTATATCGGGAAAATGGCTCAGAAAGAAAGCTCATTTGCCACCAGAGCCTTTGAACAGACCGACAGGTATAATGATGAAGCTTTCCAGGCAATGCTTTCTACGGCCCTATCATTAGCTGCGCAGGGAGAAGAACAAGATGTAATGTTGGTTACCGGGCTGCCGTTGTCAATCTATGAAACTTCCCAAAAAGAGTTTAGCAGCTTCTTGAAAGGCTTTTCGGCTCATACGGAGTTAAATGGAATTAGCAAAGAAGTAAGGGTTAAAGATGCTATTGTATTCCCCCAGGCAGGTGGAATCTTTTTCAGTCCTTCTTGTACGGATATAAAGAAAAACCTGCCTGAAAATAGTCTTATAACAGTTATTGATATCGGATATAGGACGACCGATTGTGCGACATTCAATTATATTAAAGGGTCTTTTCAATTCTTAATTGAGAACAGTTTTACCCTGGATGTTGGAATGTCCAGTGTCTTTAAACGACTAAGCCGGACAATTGCAAAAAAGATCGGTGCTATTGATATAAGCCTGGAAGATAGCGAAGCTGTATTCCATAAAGGCTTTTGTTTTAAGGATAATCAGCCTATTTATATGAGTGATGATATTATCAAGCTGAAAAAGTCTATTGCAAACAATATCAATGAAGGCTACCGGAGTAACGCCGGGCAGAGCGCAAAGATAAATAATGTAATTCTGGCTGGTGGCGGCAGTATAGCCTTGAAAGAAGAACTGCTTAATATCTTCCCGGAAGCGATCTCAGTTACCGACACTCAAATGGCTAATGCTCTGGGGTTTTTATCTATTGCCCACAGGTTTGATATATAAAGACAATGCAGCACTCGCTGAAGCCTTGACAATACGGCATTTACGACGTATTGCAGCACGCATAGGAGTATAAAACCTATACTCATATAAAATGCAGCACACGATATTC
>CAZBKS010000466.1:0-2434 GCA_964492475.1 uncultured Syntrophomonas sp.
GGGGGGAGAACCGGTTATTTATAAGACCGGCCATTCTCTGATTAAAGCTAAAATGAAGGAAATTGGGGCCGTATTTACAGGAGAGATGTCCGGGCATATGTTTTTTGCCGATGAATATTATGGTTTCGATGATGCGCTCTATGCCGGAGCACGGCTTTTATCCCTACTCTCCATGAGTCAGCAGACCATCGGGGAGATGCTGGCTGACATCAACAAGTACTACGCTACACCGGAAATCCGCCTGCCCAGCACTGACCAGGAAAAATTTATAGTGGTAGATCGAGTTCTGCAGCACTTTCAGAATAAACACCAGATAATAGATGTTGATGGAGCCCGCATAGTGTTTCCTGATGGATGGGCCCTGGTTCGGGCCTCCAATACCGGTCCTGAATTGATCGTACGCTGCGAGGGCAACACCCCTGATGCCCTGGAGAAGATAAAAAACGAACTGTTTGCTTTTTTAAGGACAGCCGGAGTTGAATCAAAGGTATCTGCCTCTGCGGTTTGATCCCAAAAGTATAAAGGCCGATTAGATGTGGAAGAATTTCTTTTATTAGTCTATAAACGCTTATGAAGGAGTGAAATAATGACTGTACTCAATCTAGGAACTTATCCTCCCAAGCAGTGCGGCATTGCTACGTTCTCTATGGATTTGCGCAACAGTCTGATGATTCATGGGAATGATGTCCAAGTAATAGCCGTATCTGAGGAAAAGAATAAATATGACTATCCCCGGGAAGTGGTTTTTGAAATAGACCGGCAGCAGCGGCCTGATTATATCCAGGCAGCGGCTTTTATTAATTCTTCGGAAGATATCGATCTGGTTATCATACAGCATGAATATGGGATTTATGGCGGGACGGACGGGGAATACATTATGGATCTTGTGGGCCATTTACTCAAGCCTTATGTGTTGATTACCCATACCGTACTCCCCTCTCCCACCCGCAGCTGTAAAAATATCTTGAATTACCTGGCTGGACGGGCAGCGGCCATTGTTTCTATGACAAAAAACTCACGGAATCTAATGTCGGATCTATATGAAGCCCCACCGGAATTAATGTATTTGATTGCCCATGGGGTACCGGAGTTTAAAGTCCAGGAGGCCTCAGTTTTGAAGGAAAGGTACGGCCTGGCTGGGAGGCAAATCATAAGCACTTTTGGACTCATCGGCCCCGGCAAAGGACTGGAACTGGGCATTGAGGCGGTAGCCAGCCTTACCGGCAAACACCCGGAGATATTATATATGATCCTTGGACGAACCCATCCTATGCTGGTAGAATATGAAGGAGAGAAGTATCGCCATATGCTGGAAGATATGGTAAGCAGACTTGGGATCGAAGATAATGTGAGCTTTGTAAATAAATATCTTAGCAATGAAGAATTGGGGGAATATCTGTATATGACCGATATTTATCTCAGCCCCTACCCCAATAAAGACCAGGCAGTAAGCGGAACCATGGCCTTTGCGCTGGGTTGCGGCCGGGCTATAGTATCTACTCCCTACTCCTATGCGCTGGAGACTCTGTCTGAAGGAAGGGGCCTGATTTCCCAGGAGGCTGACCCTATCGAATTGGCCGGTTTGATGGAAAATATATTGCAGAACCCCATGCTCAAGCTGGAATTGCAGAGCAAGGCCTGGAAGCTAGGAAAGAACTGGACCTGGTCCAGTGTGGGCAGACAGTATACGGATATGTTCAAATCCATGCTGGAAACCGATACCGAATTATTATGGAAGGATAAGAATCTAACTTATGCTAACTTACCAACATTTTCTTAATCTGACTGATGAAACCGGGATGCTGCAGTTTTCCCGGCTGAATAAGCCGGACCCCACCAGCGGTTATACCCTGGACGATAATGCCCGGGCTTTGATGCTGGCCATTGCCATGGAAGATGGACACGCTCTGGCTCTGAAGTACGTTTCATTCATGGAGAGTTGTCAGCAGAGAGACGGCAGCTGGTCTAATCTGCTGCTGCAGGGACGCTACACATCATTAATCAATTCGGAAGATTCTGTAGGCCGGGCACTCCTGGCCTGCAGTCTTGGCTCAATATGTAAATGGGAAGATATCAGTACCCGGTGCCGGGAGATGTTTCAAAAACACCTGCCCCGGGTAGTCAGTTTCACATCTCCCCGGGCTATATCCTACATCCTGGTCGCGCTGGCCAAGGGAGATGCCATCAAAAAAGTGTACACCATGAACACCATGGCTGAATATCTGCTGAACCTGTATCAAGCCAAAAGATCTGCAGACTGGCACTGGTTTGAAGATTATATGACTTACTGCAACGGGATACTGCCCCAGGCAATGATAATGGTATATGAAATTACCGGGGATAAACGATATCTCAGAGTGGGCCTGGAGACATTGAACTTTCTCAATGATATCCTGTTCCGGGAGGGCTTTTTAAATATTATCGGGAACCAGGG
>CAZBKS010000467.1:0-2419 GCA_964492475.1 uncultured Syntrophomonas sp.
ATCAGAAACCCAAAAGTAATGGCTGGTATGCTGGATGTAGGGCATAGCCCATTAAGGTCTCCTTTGCAGAGTATTTGCATTTTACTTATCTTACGGTTATTATTTAGCTTGGATATGGACGGAAGCGCTTATAAAAAGGAAGAAATGCCAATGATTGTTACATCCCTGGGCTTATTCGGGGGGACTTTTAACCCCGTACACTTTGGACATCTTATTGCTGCTGAATGTGCCCGGGTGGAGTTCGGCCTGGACCGGATTATTTTCATTCCGGCCCGAATTCCTCCGCACAAGGATGCCAGCGGGATACTGGACGAAGAAAAACGCTATCATATGGTGGAAATAGCGGTTCGAAATAATCCGTCTTTTGAGGTGTCTGACCTGGAACTCAAAAGAGGAGGGGTTTCCTATACCATTGATACTATTGAGTATTATTCAGGGTCCTTCCCAGGCTGCAGAATATTCTTTATAATGGGACTCGATTCATTATTCATATTGGATACCTGGAAAGATATAGCACGGCTGGCGGAAATGTGTCGTTTTATCATCGTAACCCGTCCCGGGTATAACATTAACGATGAAGAAAAGCTGCGGGACCGGCTTCCGCCGGTATTCTGGCAGCAGGCCGAGTTTATACCCATACCGGGTTTGGACATATCTTCCAGTGATATAAGGGAACGAGTATTCAGGGGGAAGCCCATAAGATATATGCTGCCCGCGGATGTCGAAAAATATATTAGGGAAAACCATCTTTACCAGGAAGGACAAAATAATGGACGCTGATAGAGCTCTGGAGCTGATCAAAGCAAGGCTTTCCAGTAAAAGATTCCAGCATTCTGTACAGGTGGCAAATACCGCTGTCCGAATGGCCCGAAGATATGGACTGGATGAGTCCCGGGCCAACCTGGCCGGACTTCTGCATGATTATGCCAGGGATTTGCCGGCAGACAAATTATTGGAAATTGCCGAAGAGAACCATCTGGTATTTCATCAGGTGGAAAGGTCTCTTCCGGATCTGCTTCATGGGCCGGTAGGAGCTTTCCTCCTGGAGGAAGACCTGGGAATAAAAGATGAAGGGATATTGACTGCTGTTAGACACCATACCCTGGGAGCAGTCGATATGAATGATCTTGATAAAATAATCTACCTGGCTGATATGACTGAGCCCGGGCGTAATTATCCCGGAGTAGAAGAACTCAGAAAATTATCTTATGAAGACCTGGATCGGGCGATGTTATGGGGGTTGGAAGATACAATAAAATACTGTTTGGATGAGAAGAAAATACTTCACCCCGGGACAGTAGAAGTGAGGAATTGTTTTTTGCTGAAGGTACATGGAGATTATAAGAGTTAAATATTTTATATAATCGACCAGGACTGTGAGCCTGAATGCCTTAAAGCGACCTGGGCGAAAATTAAGCCGCAGAATCTCTGGTTATGTGTACTGAAGTCAGGTATGATAAACTTAATAGCAACAGTTTATTAGAGCCTGGATAAAATGATCATAAATAGGGATATAAATAAGGACTTGATAAAAAGCAGAATATCATTAATTGAAAATAATCTTATAAAAATTAAGGAGGGCTGTTATTGGATAATATTGATGAACTGGTAAGATTAATAGCTGAAGCCTGTGAAGATGAAAAGGCCATAGACGTAACTGTACTCAACGTAAATGAACTTACAGTATTAGTCGATTATTTTGTGATTGCCAGCGGCAGGAGTGTTATCCAGGTAAAAAGTATTGTAGAACATGTGGAAGAGGTTTTGGAAGAAGTAGGAGTAAAACCTATACGCCGGGCCGGGCATACAGAAGGGAAATGGGTAGTGCTCGATTATGGCTCTATTATGGTTCATGTTTTCCGTCAGGAGGAAAGAGAATACTATAACCTGGAAAACCTGTGGGGAGACGCCCAGGTAATACAATTTGAAGCAGAAGAAGCGATAAGGTCGTAAGATTATAAGATATTATTTTTACCTGACATCGATGAATAATTGATGTCAGGTGTTTGGTTTATGTAACCTGTGTAATACGCATATTTGAGATATAGATTTTTTACTGCCCTGCTGGTATCAGCAGGGCAGCTTGTCAAAGCACAATTATCCCTTCCCCCCGCAAAACCTCGGGGTCAATTTGGAGTCTGCCAGATACATAACTATGAATCTTGATGTATCCAGGGTATCTTTGAATCTGCGTATGGTGGTGGTTTTTCCTGTTCCACAATCACCTGTCACTACCGCAAATAGCTGCCGTCTGGATGCGTACTCCAATCTTCCCAGGATTTCTTCCAGCATGTTTGTTATTTCTTGGTAGTAATTTTGCGTTAAAATTTTCATCATCAATAATGGCATTAATATATGGAGTTGTATGTGGCAACCTTTTTTGGGTATTAGGCTATATTGTTGATAAAGTTTTTATTTA
>CAZBKS010000468.1:0-2408 GCA_964492475.1 uncultured Syntrophomonas sp.
TTCCTTAACGAAAGTAAGGTAATTAATATGATTCTATTGATTATTCGAACTCTACTTTTATATCTTACGACTGTAATTGCCCTGCGTATCATGGGAAAAAAGCAGATCGGCCAACTACAGCCTTATGAACTGGTAGTTATTATTATGATTGCCGAGTTAGCTGCAATTCCTATGCAAAACACTAACATACCATTAATAAATGGTATCATACCCATTTTTATTCTATTTGCCTCTGAGATTACCTTATCTTATATATCGTTAAAAAGCGAAACAGCTCGTGGCATAATCTGCGGTAAACCCAGCATCCTGATAAAAAACTCGGAAATAATGGAGGATGAGCTGCGTCGATTGCGCTACAATATCAATGATTTGCTGGAGCAGCTGCGGCAAAAAAATGTAACCAACATATCTGAGGTAGCGTATGCCATTTTAGAAACCGGCGGCCAGCTCAGCGTTATATTAAAATCTCAAAATAAGCCGCTGCAGCCCAAAGACATGAATATCTTCCCTCCGCCTGAGCTTTTGCCGATTACCCTGATTATCGATGGCGGTGTTATTAAGGAAAATCTTAACAAATTGAATCTGAGCTTGGATTGGCTGCAGGGAGAGCTGGAAAAAGACGGGATTGCAGACTTTAAGCAGATTCTTTTTGCCTGCCTGGACAGCCAGGGAAACCTTTTTTATCAAATCAAGTATTCTTAATAGACCAAAGGAGTATATAACACATGCGACTACTGGTATCACTGTTGATAATTCTTGCTTCCATTGTTGGTCTGGGTTTTTGGACCAATGAATCTCTGCAATCGTCTGCAGAGCACTTAACTGAACAGATTGACATGGTGATGGCCGAAATAGAGGATGAACAGTGGGAAGCCGCTGCCATTCAAACTGCCGGCATCGAAAAAAACTGGACCAAATCAGCCCGGTGGTGGCCGGTATTCCTTGATCACCAGGAGATGGATAATATAGAATTTTCGCTGGCCAGGGTCAAGGCCTACGTTGGCAGCCGTAATGCCGCTCTCGCCCTGGGACAACTGGAGGAATTAAGATTGATGCTAAAACACATCCCTGAAAAAGAAGCCCTAAGCATAAAAAACATCCTATAGGTAACAAGGGGACGGTTCTCTTGTCTACGAACCGTCCCCTTGTTACATCCTTGCATTACGGCATTACCAGTGCTATGATTTCCCTAAGTTAAGCAATAGGCTTTATTATCTTACATCCAAGTTTACTAAGGAAGGTTGGTATTTATGATATCTGATAAAATGCAGGAGCAGGTAAAGAACAGCTCGATCATTCGTGCCATGTTTGAAGAAGGCAAAAGACTGGCAGAAATTCACGGAGCGGAAAATGTATTTGATTTCAGCCTGGGAAACCCTAATGTAGCAGCTCCTGAAGCAGTAAAAAAAGCCATTTTAGATATTATAACTAATGAAGATGCCATGAGCATCCATGGTTATATGAATAACTCGGGTTATGAAGATGTAAGAACAGCGATAGCAATGTCGATAAATGAAAAATTCGGTACAGATTTTTCCCAAAATAATATAGTTATGACCGTCGGTGCTGCGGGGGGATTAAATGTTATTTTCAAAACTTTGCTTAATCCGGGAGATGAAGTCATCACTTTTGCACCCTTTTTCGGTGAATACCGCAATTATGCGGGCAACTATGATGGTAAACTGCTTATAGTTTCTCCCAATACAGTTGACTTCCAGCCTAATCTGCTGGAATTTAAAGAGAAAATCACTCCAAAAACCAAAGCAGTTATCATAAATTCCCCCAATAACCCAACCGGGGTAATCTATTCGGAAGCAACCATCAGAAAGCTCGCCGATATTTTACGGGAAAAACAAAAAGAATTCGCCAGTGATATTTATCTGATTTCCGATGAACCCTATCGGGAACTGGCTTATGATAATGCTGAAGTTCCTTACCTGACCAAATATTATGCCAACACGATTATCGGCTACTCGTTCAGCAAATCCTTATCGCTGCCCGGGGAAAGAATTGGCTATCTGGTCATTCCTGATGAGGTGGCTGATTATGAAAATGTTATTTCTGCAGCCAATATTGCTAATCGGATTTTAGGTTTTGTAAACGCCCCCTCTTTATTTCAACGTGTTATTGCCAGGTGCCTGGATGCCAAAGTAGATATTGATACCTATAACAAAAACCGGGAACTCTTACATAATAGTCTCCTGTCCTTTGGCTATGATTGTATCAAACCTGAAGGAGCATTTTACATGTTTGTTAAAGCTCCCATTGAGGATGATATTGAATTTTGCAGCCTGGCCAAAAAGAAGAATATACTAATTGTTCCCGGAACCTCATTTGCCTGTCCCGGATATGTTCGCATTGCCTACTGTGTAGCATATAAAACTATCGAGAGAGCCTTGCCCGGCTTT
>CAZBKS010000469.1:0-2385 GCA_964492475.1 uncultured Syntrophomonas sp.
TTCAGTATAGCGGCCATAATTGCGGCCGAAGGACTGGGATTCTTTGAATTTGGTACTGCCGGAGAAGCCTGGGAAAGAGGCGAAACCAGGCTGGGAGGCAAGATACCCATTAATATGTCGGGAGGACTGAAATCCAAGGGACATCCTATCGGAGCTACAGGAGTATCCCAAGCCTATGAATTAACTCGTCAATTACGAGGTCAAATGGCAGATCAGGGAAGACAAGTAGATGGAGCCAAACACGCACTTATGGATACTTTGGGTGGAGATGGAGTGCTGGTTAGCGTCATCTTCGAAGCAGAATAAAGGGGGGTTTTAAATGGAATATAAAATCATTTTTAAAGATTATAGTAAAGCGCTTAAGAAGAACAAGTTACTAGGATTGAAGTGTAATGATTGTGGGACGGTTACTTGTCCACCCATGATGGTTTGCCAGAACTGTGCCAGTACCAATCAAGAAATAGTGGAACTAAAGGGCGACGGGAAAGTTGTTACCTTCACTACATCCTTTATTAATTCTGAAGGTCGCGAGAATGAAATGCCTATTACTATAGTAATGGTTGAACTCGATGAAGGGCCATGGATAATGGGCAACCTTGTAGACATGGACCCTACCAAGGTGACCATGGATGTAATTGGGAAGACAGTCAAGCTGGGACACAGAGTATTCCCGGGAGATAAGTATTCCGCCGGAGAAATGGCCAGACCTGTTTTTAGCATTAGCAATTAGGAACCCGTCATCACAGCCTCAAAACCAATCGTCTTGAGGCTGTGATTGATAGAATGTATCACATTTAAACAAGGGGAAAGGAGTGGTACCGTGGTACTTCCTTTAGCTGGAATCAAAGTTTTAGATTTATCAAGGTATTTGCCTGGCCCGTTTTGCACCCAGATGCTGGCTGATTTTGGGGCCGAAGTTATTAAAATAGAGGATCTGGGTGGGGATTTGATGAGGCATGTACCTCCGATGATTGAAGCGGAAAGTGCGGGGTTTTACTCGGTTAATCGCAATAAAAAGAGCGTTACATTGAACCTTAAAACTGAAGAAGGAAAAGCAATTTTTAAAACATTAGTCAGCAGCAGCGATGTCGTGGTAGACCAATTTAGACCCGGGGTTATGGACAAAATGGGACTGGGATACGATCAGTTGCGTCAGGTGAACCGAGGGATTATCTACTGCTCCATAACCGGATACGGATTAAATGGCCCTTTGCGCGATGCGGCCGGGCATGATCTGAATTATCTGAGCCTAGCTGGTATCACCGGATTAAATGGAACCTATAAGGGTATGCCGGCCATATGCGGGATGCAGATTGCCGATATTGCCGGGGGCACCCTCTATGCAATAATCGCTATTCTTTTGGCTTTAACCAGCAGACAAAAAACCGGCCAGGGTCAGCTTTGTGACATAGCCATGATGGATGGTTCCATCAGTCTCCTGGCCTTAACCCTTGGACAATGGTCCGGTTGGGGAAAACTCTCCGAAATGGGTGACGATCTTTTAAGTGGTGGCTATGCTTTCTACCAGATATACAGAACCAAAGATGATAAGTTCGTGAGTTTGGGAGCTCTTGAAAACAAATTCTGGGCTGGTTTCTGCAACAAATTGGGCAAACCGAACTATGTTAAGCAGCAGTTTGATAAATCCCTGCAGAGAGACATGATAGCAGATATCCAGATGCTCATGCAAGAAAAGACCAGGGACGAATGGGTGGAGTATTTCGCCGATAGCGATATTTGTTTTACTCCTATTCTCAGCCTGGAGGAGATGTGTGAGCACCCGCAGGTACTGGCCAGAGACATGATAGTCAAGCTTAGTAATGTGCGGGGATCAGGAAAAGATATGGCTCTTACCGGGGTCCCCGTCAAGCTATCCGGTACTCCTGGAGTGGCCAAAATGAGTTTCCCCCGCTTGGGAGAACACAACGAAGATGTCCTCATGACTGCAGGCTATACGGCTGAAGACATAAAAGCTTTCCAGAATAATCGAATAATTTAATAGAAGGAGGATTATTATGGGTTTGATGGAGGAGTATAAAAGCAAGCTGGTTTCGGCCGATCAGGCGGTGAAGGTAATAAAATCAGGCAATTGGGTGGACTATGGTTCCTTTTGTGGTCAGGTTAGGGTCCTGGACAAGGCTTTGGCAGCCAGAAAAGACGAGTTAAGGGATGTACAAATATGGAGCTGCGTCAATCCCTATCCAACTGAGGTTAATACAGTAGATCCCCAAGGGGAATCATTTGTCTGGAATAGCTGGCATGTTTCAGGCGCAGACCGTAAGATCATGAAAAGCGGTAAACCGGTCTATTATTCTCCTGTAAAATACTGTGAAGTTCCACGCTATGTGAGAGAACGGATAGATCCTATAGATGTGTCTATGATGC
>CAZBKS010000470.1:0-2379 GCA_964492475.1 uncultured Syntrophomonas sp.
GATGGCAGATGCCCTGGTTAAGAACAGCGTTGAGCTTATGGAAGCCAATCAGCTGGATTTGAAGAATGGAGAAGCGATGGGCTTGACTGCTGCTTTGCTGGAAAGACTCATGCTCGATGAGCAGAGAATAAAAGATATGGCTCAGGGCTTGAGAGAGATAGCAGCCCTCCCTGATCCGGTAGGGGAAATGCTGGGTATGACTCGAAGGCCTAACGGACTTGAAGTAGGAAGAATACGAACCCCCATAGGAGTAGTTGGAATTATTTATGAATCACGTCCTAATGTTACTGCCGATGCAGCCGCCTTGTGCTTGAAATCCGGCAATGCTATAATACTTCGGGGCGGGGAAGAGGCTCTGAATTCAAACCGGGTGATTGCCAGGGTTATTGCAGCTGCTGCGGAAAAATGCGGACTGCCTGAAGGGGCCATTCAGTTGGTAGATAGTGAAGACAAAGAAGCAGCCATATTTATGATGAGAATGAGCGATTATTTGGATGTACTCATTCCCCGGGGAGGTAAAGGGTTAAAAACTGCAGTTATGGAAAATGCCCGGGTTCCATATATTATGACCGGAATGGGTAATTGTCACGTATATGTAGACCAGTTTGCTGATTTGGAAAAAGCCCGGCAGATAGTATTTAATGCCAAAGTACAGCGGCCATCCGTCTGTAATGCTGCAGAGACCCTGTTAGTTCACAGCGAGGTAGCCCTGGATTTTCTACCCCTGATGTTAGAACAATTGCAGGAAGCCGGGGTAGAGATAAGAGGTTGCCCAAGGACAATGAAAATAGTTGGGGATATTAAAGAGGCAATAGAAGAGGACTGGGATGAAGAATATCTGGATCTGATTCTGGCAGTTAAGATAGTAGATGAACTGGAAGAAGCCATAGAACATATTAACCTGCATGGAACCGGTCATAGTGAAGCTATTGTAAGTGAGAGCTACAGTAATGTACGCCGGTTTATGGCAGCAGTTGATGCGGCTGCAGTGTATGCCAATGCATCCACCCGCTTCACAGATGGCAATGTTTTCGGGTTCGGAGCCGAAATGGGAATCAGCACCCAGAAACTGCATGCCCGTGGGCCCATGGGATTGACTGAGTTGACCACCACTAAATTTATAATCTATGGTGATGGACAGATAAGATGACAAACCAGGGGGACGGTTCTGCTGGTTCGTTCAACATTTTAGACGAACCAGCAGAACCGTCCCCCTGGTTTTCCCTGGTTTGTGCTTATTCGATTATTTCGAATGAGTATTGTGCCAGCTTGTCCAGATCCTCCTGGCTCAATTTATATTCTCGATCCAGCATGGTACGGGTGTCTTCGCTTTCGCATAGTACGGTGGACAGATAACGAAGTCCATTATCATTAATCATGGTAACGATGCATTTTTTGTCCGGGTGTTTGAGGGAAACCTTCTTGGCGGCTCCGACGTTACAGCCCGATGATATCCCACAGAAAATACCCTCTTTGGACGCCAGTTCTCTGGCAGTTGCAATGGAATCATCAGAACTAACCAGTACTATCCCGTCTACATAATCCAACTCTAGAATAACAGGCAGTATGCCGTCGGCAATTCCCTGAACCTTATGCTGTCCGATAGTCCCTTTTGAAAGCATAGGGGATTCCAAGGGTTCAGAAATATAAACCTTGATAGCAGGGTTCTTTTCTTTTAAATATTTAGCGGTTCCGGTTATAGTACCACCAGTTCCCTGGCACATTATGAATACATCGACCTTTCCATCGGTTTGTTCCCATATTTCCGGACCGGTATTATCAAAATGGGACAGCACATTGTCAGTGCGGAAAAACTGACCAATCTCAAAAACCTGATCACCGTAGTCGTTTTTTATCCGTTCGACTTCTTCTAAAACCAGATCCACGTCAGTCTCTGCCCCAGGGGTTAGTACCAATTCGGCTCCGTAAGCCCGGATGGTCTTTTTCCGTTCCTCACTCATTCCTTCTGGCATTACTATAATAACCCGATAATCCCTGGCGGCCCCAACCATGGCGGTAGCAATGCCGGTATTACCAGTAGTTCCTTCCAGGAGTATCATACCAGGCCTTAAATCTCCCCTTTTTTCAGCCTGTTCAACGATCGAATATACCACCCGGTCCTTTAAACTGCCGCTGGGATTGGTGTATTCCAGCTTCACACATATATCGGCACTGATATCCTCAGATATTCTATTTAAGCGAATCATGGGAGTATATCCAATTGCCTCCAACACATTATCCAGCGTCCTCTGTTTACTGCTCCAGTTCATATCGCATTCCCTCCCTAAGTGAGTCAGGGGGACGGTTCCTTGACTCATTTTGTCATCTAGTAAGATATTCTATACTAAGACGAGTAACTCGCTAATGAGTCAAGGAACC
>CAZBKS010000471.1:0-2366 GCA_964492475.1 uncultured Syntrophomonas sp.
TACAAACTGATAATAAGACAATCCAATAAACAGTTTTTATTTGCATATATATATAAGAAATATTAATGAGCTGTAGATATAAGAATAACTGGTTGGAGATTTGAGACAGCGGGTGAATGATGGGTATGAAAGCTTTTGCGCTCGCTTCCCGTGAAAATCAGGCGCAGGATACAATAATTGAAATCAATACTACCCGTAAAAAAGTTTATATTGGTGAAGGATACTGCACTGTTATTGCTGGACCGTGCGCAGTGGAGGGAAAAGAAGATTATCTGGCTATTGCCCGTATTTTGGAAGCTTCTGGAGCTCACATCCTAAGAGGCGGGGTCTTTAAACCGCGTACTTCTCCCTACTCTTTTAAGGGGTTGGGCAGTGCAGGTATTAAAATAATTGCCGAGGCTCGCGAGATAACTGGATTGCCGGTAATTACTGAGATTATGGATCTTCGGGATTTGGACCTTCTCTATGATAATGTGGATATTTTACAGATTGGCAGCAGGAATATGCAGAATTTCACCTTGCTGGAAGAAATGGGCAAGATTGATAAACCGGTTATGCTAAAACGGGGTCTTTCCGCGACTATCGAGGAATGGCTCCTGGCCGCCGAATATATATTAAGTGGCGGCAACCGGCGGGTTATCTTATGTGAGCGAGGCATACGGACCTTTGAACCTTATACCCGCAATACGGTTGATATAGGTGCGGTTGCTCTCCTCAAACATCTATCTCATCTCCCGGTTATCGTAGATCCCAGTCATGCTACGGGAAAATGGAAAATGGTCATTCCCATAGCCAGAGCGGCAGTAGCCGCAGGAGCAGATGGCATAATGGTAGAAGTGCACCAGAATCCGGATAAAGCGTTATCAGATGGGAAACAGTCCTTAACCCCGGATAACTTCAATAAAATGTTGGAACAGATTGTCCAGCTGGCTGTACTGGATGGAAAAAGAATACTATAAGTGAATTGTATTCTCGAAATTTTCTCAATCATGCAAGGCCTGGGACATCCCGGGCCTTTTATAAAACTATTATGTGGGCGAGAGATTACAACTCTCCTATTTCTTAATAGGTTTTCTAATAGGTGGTGATAATGAGAATTGAATAGTATCAATAAGAATACCTGGATAATGTTCTTCTCTATCCTGATGGTGGGGATGGGGTTTAGTATTATCATGCCCGTGCTTCCGTTTTATGTTACATATTTGGGAGCCAGTGCTTTTCAATTGGGATTGCTGATTACTGTATATGCTCTGTGCCAGTTTATTTTTGCACCGATTTGGGGAAGTTATTCGGATCGGGTCGGGAGGCGGCCGGTCTTAATAATTGGTGTAACAGGATTTGCTATCACCTTCATTCTCATGGGCCTGTCTACCCGGTTATGGATGCTGTTTGCTGCTCGCATTGCGGGAGGTATATTGTCCTGTGCGGCCCTCCCAACAGCTATGGCTTATGTGGGCGATACTACCAGTAAGGAAAAACGTGGTTCCAGTATGGGACTGGTGGGGGCATCCGTGGGTATGGGTATGATATTCGGTCCTGCTATTGGTGGACTGCTATCCGGGTATTCCATTGCTTTGCCTTTTTTTTGTGCGGGTGGTCTGGCGGCAGTAAACTCCTTAATGGTTATTCTAATGGTAAAAGAGTCGCTGCCAGCTGAGAAGAGAACCGAACAGCGGGAAGTAATTATAGTCCCACCTTTTTGGGATGGCATTAAAAGTCCTTTAGCGGTGTTTTTTATAGTTATTTTTTTGGTCAGTGCCTCGGAAGCCATTCATCAAGGCACATTTGCTTTATTCATAAACGGACGGTTGGGATTTGGAGCCCGGGAAGTAAGCTGGGCTTTTGTGGCCGCTGGAATTGGTTCAGTGCTGGTACAGGGGATGCTGGTAGGCAGAATCATGAACCGGGTGGGTGAGGAAAAAACTGCCAGAAGCGGAATAATGATTATTGCGATTAGCTTTGCCTTATTTCTGAATGCTTTTAATCTATGGAGCATTATCCTTTTTATGGCCATGTATTCTGCGGGGATAGGCCTGACCAGGCCCTCCATAACAACAGCTGTATCCAGGAGAACGGATATGCAGCAGGGTAAATCCATGGGAATATTACAGGGATTTGACAGTTTGGGCCGGGTGATCGGCCCGGCTCTGGGAGGTTTTTTATTGGACATTCACTTGAACCTGGCTTATGCAGTGGCTATAAGCATTCTGGCAGCGGCCCTGGCAGTGCTTATGCTCTGTACCCGGCGCAGCCGGGAGGAAAACACTGTCGAAGCTACTTAGTGATTAAATCTGCACTTTGGTATGAACTGGACGAGATTATATTTTGTATGATCAAAGGAAGAGCAGTTCATTCTGGCCCCCCTT
>CAZBKS010000472.1:0-2362 GCA_964492475.1 uncultured Syntrophomonas sp.
TCAAAAAACTGTCCGTCCGGCATCGATGTGCATGAATTAAACGCCGCTGCCAGGTCATATATATATGAGCATAATCCCAGTGTCGGGAAAGAGTTATTATTTGAAACCCTGTGGACTAAACCGGGAATGCTGCGTTCTTCTGCCCGAGTCATGAGTACAGTTCAGAAAATGGGGCTTCAGACTCTGGCCCGCAAAACCGGACTTACCAAAATATTGCCCGGGGATCTGAAGGAAGCTGAACGAATGATGGATAATATCCCATCCAAATCAGCCCGAAGCACCTTGTCGGAGGTAAACCGCGCCAAAGGTGAAAAAAAATATACAGTAGGGTACTTTCTGGGATGCGGAACTGACCTGTTCAGCCCCGGTGTCGCAACAGCTGCAGTAGACGTGTTAACTCGTAATGGATGTGAAGTAATTATTCCTAAAGACATGAAGTGCTGCGGACTGCCTCATATTGCCAACGGGAAAATGGATACTGCCCAAAAGCTGGCCGCCCATAATATAAAATTATTTAACAATTATGATTTTGATTATATAGTCACCGATTGTGCTTCTTGTTCTTCGGCTTTATCCAGAAGAAATATGGAGTTTCTGTTTACCGGGTTAAAAATTGAAGATGCGGCCCTGGCCTTTTCAGAAAAGGTTATGGATCTTACGGTATTCTTAATTGATGTGCTTGACATCAGGCCGCCCGAAAATAAAACTGCTGACAAAATAAGGGTTACCTATCATGACCCCTGTCACCTGGCTAATGCCCAGTTAATCAAAAATCAACCGCGAGAGATTTTAAGAAGAATTCCCGGTGTGGAGCTGGTGGAGATGAAAGCTGCCAACACCTGCTGTGGTGGTTCGGGAACATACAGCACCACGCATTACGAGATGTCGATGAAAATTCTGGACAAAAAAATGGATAATGCCATGGAGACCGGTGCCAAAATACTGGCCACCTGCTGTCCCAGCTGTATTATGCAGTTAAACTATGGCTGTAAGCGGCATAACTGGGATGTTGAAGTACTACATCCGGTTGAAATTCTCAGTCGTTATCAACAAAGTAATTAAATCTATGGGGTCCGGCACTAACTTAGTACTTATTCCCAATCAATTGTATCGTAAAAGATAGTAATTGCAGGCCTCGTATGCGGTGTTCTTGATCATTTATAATATGGAACACGAGGACAGGTTCCTCAGCGCCAGTCTCGTGCTGATCTGCTTCGGGTTGAACGTTTCTTGATGATTTTTAATACTATATACCTCAGCCCACTCTTGAGCATTTCTTGTGCTTTTTTGTTTTTACAAGTTGCAAATACCAGTATTATCAAAATAAGCCACTTAAAAAGGCTTGTTGCCCAGGCCCTAAACGACTCGGTCCAGGGAGTCCTTATATCTACGGAATTGGCAGCCACCAGATTGATACTGCCAACTTCTTCATTTTGATTTAACAATTTGCATACTCCCAGCACATCGCCCTTTTCAACCGGGGCTGAAACCTCTGGGTAGGGTAATAAACTATAGCTCAGCTGCGACATTTCTTCTGCCCCGGCAGCCACTATTAACTTTTCGGCAGGTTCTGCGATGACGGCTTTAGCTTGTCCCTTTAAAACCTTGACCAGCAATGGATCTTCACTGATCTCCAGCTCCACCAGCTGGTAATTAGTAAATCCGTAGTCCATCATCTGCATTAAATCTTCATAAACCTGTGGAGAATTAAGGCTAACGGCTATTAATAGCATATCTCCCTTTTGAGCTGCTCCCACCAGACAGTTGCCAGCCTGATGAGTATATCCAGTTTTTATTCCAAGTGCTCCATCATAGCGATATAATAAACGGTTCTGATTCCATAGACTGCGTTCCTCGCCCCCAGGAGAGCCTGGGATGACGATATGCTGCGTGCTAACCAGCTCTTTAAAAGTGCTGTTTTTCATGGCCTCCCGGCTTAACAGGGCCAGGTCATGGGCTGAAGTGTAATGTCCCTCTTCCTGCAGCCCGTGCGGATTGCAAAAGTGAGTATCCTCCATACCCAGTTCTACTGCCCGCTGATTCATAAGCTGAACAAAAGCATCAGTACTGGATGCTACGCTTTCAGCCAGAGCCACCGCTGCATCATTGGCTGAAGGAAGCATGCAGGCATATAGCAGTTCCCGCCGGGTCCGTTGTTCGCCGGCTTGAAGATATATAGTGCATTCGCGAGTATTGGCCGCGGTTTCGCTTACCTTAACCAATTGATCCAGATTGCCGTTTTCAATGACCAGCAAAGCAGTCATAATTTTGGTTTCGCTGGCAGGAGGCATACGATCATGGCTGTTTTTTCCATACAGGATGCGTCCTGACTTCATATCCATTAACACGGCTGATTTTCCCT
>CAZBKS010000473.1:0-729 GCA_964492475.1 uncultured Syntrophomonas sp.
TGTTATTTTATTCGCTGATGAGCACTGTCCCCGTTTAAATCATCCCCAGATCTTCAACAGTACATTACGCAGGAATCCAGGTATTTTAAAATAATATACTCTCATTATGAAATCCTCCTTCAAGCTGACTTACCCTTTATGCATACTATGAAAATATATCAAAAAAAGTTACCGTTTACTCGTCAGCACCAGATGCAATAAACTTTCGAATCGCTTGGGCCAAATCTTTCTCCTGCAAAGAAACCGTTCTTACAATAGGTATGCTGTTCTTAAAGGTTCTTCCGTAACTGCACTTTTCCAGCCGGTTATCAAGAACCACGATCACTCCACGATCAGCTTCACTCCGGATTAAACGGCCCGTTCCCTGCTTAAAGCGCATAGCCCCATCGGGCAGCATAAAATGCTGGAAGCTGTTCCTGCGCTGGACTTGGCAGTGTTTATCGGAGGCTATACAAAACGGATCAGATGGTGACCTGAAAGGCAGCTTGACTATAACCACACACCGCAGAGCTTCTCCTTTTACATCGATTCCTTCCCAGAATGTTTCCAGGCCTAGAAGTACTGAATCTTTACTGGCAATAAATTCTTCCAGGAGCAGTCCCGATGCTCCGCTTTCGTCCTGTACCAGAAGGTTTATGTCCCGAGCCTGGCACCATGGCTTTATCGCAGCTGACACCTCCTGCAATTGTTTGCGGGCGGAAAATAATACCATTAGCCCTCCCCCGGAAG
>CAZBKS010000473.1:739-2360 GCA_964492475.1 uncultured Syntrophomonas sp.
GGCGCCGCGTCGCATCGCCGCGACCGCAAGAAATCCCTCCCCCGGTAGCCTCCATAATATTTAACAATACCCTGGAAACCGACCGGCTGTGCTCCGGACTCCCCGGCGGCGGCATATTGGAAACTGTATAAAGAACCGCCTGTTTCTCGTAATTAAAGGGCGATTTTTGCAGTAATGTTCTCACTCGTTCTTCCTGAAGGTATTCACTCAGACCTACCTTATCCAGATAATAATCAAAGCGATCTTCTACCGCCAGAGTGGCCGAAACCATTACCATAGTTTGGAGCCGGCTGTATAAACGTTCCTTGAGTATGTCTCCTATCATTATGTATGACGAAACCAGTGAAGAGGCCCATCCGTCCTTGTATTCTATCCAGTTGATGCTGTCCGGGCACTCTATGTTTTCTTCCATTATCAAATAGGCGTATTCAGCCATTTCACGCAGGGCATTAATAAAACCGGTTATTTCCCCTTCTTCCTCTCCTCCCAATTCAGTTTGGATGGACCTTAATTTATCCAATAAGATCCGGTTGTTAACCTGCCATTCCTGGTAATTTTCCAGCAGTTCTGCAAACCAGGGCTGCTCCAGGTGCCGATATTCTATAACCATGGAATAATTGCTGTCTTTCGCCTTTCTGGTGCCAGTTAAAATGGAAAACATCTGATCTAAAATCTGCATCGACCTGCTTACCAGTTCGCCCGCCCCGTTCAATGGCTCTATCAAATTGGGATATCGACTCTTTAAATGCTGTATATAGCCCCGGGCATATTTTTTGTCTTTGAAATACAAGGCCTTAAAAAGGTCGCTGGTTTCCAGATAGGAAAATGTGCAGGATAGTTTATCAAAGGACTCCCGGTCAAAATGATGGGCCTCATCTATTACCAGGTATTTGTACTCCGGCAGGATGCTGTTATTAACCTGTAAATCTGAAAGCAGCAGAGCATGATTCACTACTATAACATCAGCTTTATGCAGGTTTTTCATCATTTTCAGGCGAAAACATTTATCATGATAAGGGCACATGTCTTTGCGGCATCCCCTGCGATCTGCAGCCAGTATCGGCCAGTTTTTCATAAGATCCGCTCCGATGCTCAACTCTTTTCTGTCCCCGGTCAGGGTCTTTTCAGCCCAGCTCAAAATCTTGCTGACAAACGCCTGCTGGGACTCATTCAAGTTCACTTTGCCGGCCAATATGCTGGTGTATTTGTTCCAGCACAGGTAATTTTCCCGGCCCTTAGCTTCCATATAATTCAGGTCCAGCGAGGCCGCCTCCAGAAGGTCAGGGATATCCCGCCCTATGATTTGCTGCTGCAGAGCTTTCGTACGAGTAGATATTACTACCCTTTCTTTTTCAATCGATGACCACAGAAAGGCGGGCAGCAGGTAAGCATAAGTTTTCCCAACTCCGGTTCCTGCTTCGGCCACCAGGAATTCGCTGTTGGTGAAGGCATCGGCTATGCCCTGAGCCAGGCAAACCTGTTCCTGCCGGTAAACAAAGCCGGGAACAGCCCTTTCTACAGGTCCTCCCGGTTGAAAATAATCTGCTGTGTCTTCCATCTTATATACAGGCATACTAATTTATACTCCCTTTATTATGTTTAAGCTTGACTAGTCACTGAT
>CAZBKS010000474.1:0-2358 GCA_964492475.1 uncultured Syntrophomonas sp.
TCAGCTCTCTGGTGGTAGTCTTGCCAACACTTCCGGTAACCGCTATTACAGGGATATTAAATAATTGTCGATAATAGCGGGCTAAATCCTGTAAAGCCTGCAGGGTATCGTCTACCATAATTAGGGCTTTATCGTTATACTCGTCAGGCATCATATCAATACAGCGGGAGATGACCGCCGCTGCCGCCCCGGCCCGAAAAGCCTGAACCACATAGTCATGACCATCAAAATTATCACCTTTAAGTGCAAAAAACAGACTACCTGCAATTAATTTTCTTGAATCTGTTTCTATAGCATTGATATTCAATTCGGAACTGCCTGTTAATAGTGTCCCATTTATATTTTCACATATAGTGGCCAGCGATAAAATCATAAAATCTATCCTTTCAGAAACTCGGCTGCAACTTTCCTATCATCGAATTCCAGGACTTTATCCTTGACCAGTTGATAGGTTTCATGTCCTTTTCCCGCAATTATTATTATATCTCCCTTTTTACCAAAGTTTATGGCATGCCTAATTGCTTCTCTACGATCTACTATAATGGCATAACGTGAATTTTCTACCCGGTCCAATCCGGGTATAATATCGGCAATTATATTCTCCGGTTCTTCACTGCGGGGGTTATCAGAAGTAACTACACAAAAATCACTGTATCGTGCTGCTATTTCCCCCATCAAAGGGCGCTTGGTCCTGTCCCTATCCCCTCCACAACCAAACACGGTAATGAGCCGATTTTCCACTATCTGCCTGGATGTTTTTAAAATATTCTCCAAACCGTCAGGAGTATGGGCATAATCCACAATTACCGTAAAATCACGTGCGGATGGTACCTGTTCAAAACGGCCGGATACTCCCTGTACCTTTTCTATAGCTTTTTTAATAACCTTCGTTTCTACACCCTCTGCCAATCCACATGCGATAGCTGCCAGCGCATTGTATACGCTAAAGCGGCCTATGAGCTGCATATTTATCGAAACTGTTTTTCCCTGGTAAGTGAATTTAAAACTGCTTCCTTTAAGATTAAAACTTAAGTCGCTGGCCTGCACATCTGCCGGCCCATCGATACCATAAGTTTGGTATTGGCCTGAGGCCGCGTTTATAAAGGAGTCGGCATATTGGTCATCAGCGTTTATTATACTAAAACCATGTTCGCCGTCTACCATTTTAAACAGTTTTACCTTGGACTGAAGATAATGGTCCATATCCTGATGATAATCCAGGTGATCTTGAGTAAGATTAGTATAAACGGCCGCATTGAATGGTACTTCATCAACCCGGTGCAAGTCCAAAGCATGAGACGATACTTCCATTACCAGGTATTCCGCCTTTTCCCGTTCACAAATACTCATAAAATCCTCAATTTCCAGTGCTTCAGGGGTAGTGCGCCCCAGATCCCTTTCCATTTTACCGATCTTGGCATACAGGGTTCCTAAAATTGCGGTTTTTTTGCCTGCTTCTTCCAATATAGCCTTTATCAAGTGAGTTGTGGTGGTCTTCCCATTGGTACCGGTTACACCTATTACCCGTAAGGTGCGGTCAGGTTTTTCATAATAGTTTCTGGCCAGGGCAGATAGGGCTTTTCTGGTATTGGAGGTATGAATAACTACCACCCCGGCGGGAACATCAATTATCTTTTCTACCAGGACTGCAGCTGCTCCTTTTGCAGCTGCTTCTGCGGCAAATATATGCCCGTCCGTTTTAAAACCAGCTATACACACAAATAGAGAAGCAGGGGTCACTTTTCTTGAATCGTATTGGACACCGCTTATCTCAATATCCGGGTCTCCAGAAATGATTTTATAATCCACACCCTTAAACAGTTCTGCTAATTTCATTTTCGACCCTCCTTGTTCTTAAATAACTCTATACCAGCAATTGGTTATCCCGTTATTTGAATATTTGCCACCTTCAAGCACTTTATTCTCCTATAGGCTGAAATTTAACCTTCAAACTGGACCCGCCACTGATAACTTTTCCCGCTTCTGGTATCTGTTCATAGGCCAGTCCATAACCTTCCGGGATTAAATGGAGACCAAGTTCAGCCAGTATACTGGCTACTTCTTTCATGGATTTGCCCTGAAGATCCGGGACGGTTACTTCTCCAGTATTACTTTCCTCATCAAAGGGTGACATTTTAATGATCACCTGAGATCCTTTATTAATCTTACTTCCCGCCACCGGTGTCTGCTGCCATACAATATTCCCGGTTCCAGCCACTTTGACTTCCAGACCACGGTCTTTTATAGTAGAAATGGCCTCTGCCAGCGGAAGATTAACAACATCTGGAGCAATTACCTGTTCTGTTTTTTCCACACTGCTTTGACTATCACTGTTTTTAGCTTCATACATGGGTTGTT
>CAZBKS010000475.1:0-2356 GCA_964492475.1 uncultured Syntrophomonas sp.
TTACTGACATAGCCAACCAAACCAATTTGCTGGCGCTTAACGCAGCTATAGAAGCAGCCCGGGCTGGCGAGCAGGGCAAAGGATTTGCAGTAGTTGCTGAAGAAGTGAGAAAACTGGCTGAAGAATCTGGTCAAGCAGCCAGTCGTATTTCGGAATTGATAAAGGAAATGCAAAGTGGTGCAGTTAATGCAGTGCAAGCCATGCAGGATGGTACCCGTGAGGTTTCCAACGGCATACAGGTAGTGGCTCATGCCGGCGGTGCCTTTAAAGATATTATGGAGGCGGTGGCAACGGTTAACATGCAGATTCAGGAAGTATCTGCCGCCAGCCAGGAAATGGCTGCCAGTGCCCAGACTGCCTACGAGTCGGTTCAGGAAACTGCCCGGGCAGCAGAAAACAATTCCCAGTACGCCCGGAATATTACCGACCTGACGGCACAGCAGATGACCAGTATTGAAAACATGAACCAGTCTACGGTAGAATTGAACCAGGTGGTAGCAGAACTGGACAAATCCATAAAATTCTTTAAAATCTAATAGCAAAATATAATTATAAATGATAAGCCCAATTTTATTCTATAATTAGTAGAGTAGAATGGGCTTATTTTAATGGGAGGATAAATTGAAAAAACTGCAAATAACCAAAAAAATTATCCAGGAACTGCCCGGTTATGAAATAAAAATATTGGAGAAGAAAGCCAGCATTCAAGACTTGCTGGATGAATTGAACCTGTTTATTGAAGAAGGAAAACTGGAACGCCTATGGCCCGAAGGACAGAAAAGCTGTTTGGGATGCGATCTGTGCTGCCATGAACCGCTTCCGGTAACCTCTATAGATGTTAGAAAAATATGTCAGGCCAGGGAAATCGACTTGATAGATGCTTACAAATATTTGTGGGTAGAAGCAGAGGATAATGTAATCGATATAACTCTCAGGCGGACCCGGGGAGGCAGTTGTATCTTCCTGCAGTCTGATTCCACCTGTTCCATATACGAGAATCGTCCTTTTCTCTGCCAGACCTATATATGCTGTAAAACTACTCCTCAGATGGAAGAATTCAGGAGTCAGGTGGTTAATATGGGGATGGACGAATTGATTCGGGCTAGTATCCAGGCTTTTTCATGTGCTGGTAAAACGCTGCCTTTAAACCGGAGCCATAATGCCAGAGTGAATATAAAGGATTGGGACAAAAACAAGTTTACCAGCAAAAAGAATTATTCAAATATTTTGATTAAAGAGGTATTATCTTCAGATTTATTCAAACACATGTTACTATAAGGATGGAGATGTAGTCGGAGAGGAGGAGTGACCATGAGCAAAAAAATCTCTGCCAGATGCCTTCTGTGCGGTAAGAACTGGGATGTAGAGGAAGATCACAAAGATTATAAGAAACTGGTGGAGCAGCAGAAAGACCTTCCAACCTTTATTTGTGATTTGTGCAGTTACCGGGTAAGGCATGAATCAGAAGAAAAAGACAAACCCCAGAAGCCTATGTAGTCATAAGCTTGTAAAGAAGTGAGGGATGTTAGTGCAAACCCTGAAAATTATAAAGGAAAATCAGGAAAGAATAGCTGCCCTGATATTCTTGCCGGACAGTTTTAACTACCTTCTAATAACCTGCCACGGATTCAGGGGAAGAAAAGAAAATAGCGATCGCATATGTGCATTTGCCGCACAAGTAAATGAGCTTGGGTTAGGGGTTATAGCGTTTGACTTTACCGGATCAGGTGAGAGTGACGGTGATTTCAGTGAAATTACTCTAACCCGGCAGGTTCAAGATTTAAAAACAGTAATCGATTATGCATACCATAGCTATAATAAGCCCATCATACTATTAGGCAGAAGCTTGGGCGGAAGTACCGTGCTGGCAGGAGGAGCAGAAGACAGCAAAGTTAAGGGCTTTATATTGTGGTCTACCCCGGTTGAACTTCAGCAGACTTTTACCCAGGTTATGGAAGAAGCCTATGAAGAGTTGATTAAAGGAAGAACAGTAAACATAAGTGACGAATCAGGAGCCTATCATATAAAACCAGCTTTTGTTGAGGATTTTTATCAGCATAATATGGATGAATACCTCAAGCAAATACATAAACGTCCTGTTTTGATTGTGCAGGGGCAGGATGACAAGGTGGTAGCAGTATATAATGCACGTTATATGTTCAATAGACTCTGCAATGCTGAAATGGTCATAGTCGATGACGCTGACCACCGTTTTGAAAATAAAATCAGGGATCGAGAAGAAATTACCATTAAGTGGCTGAGGAAACACTTCGTAGATAAATAGAGGAGTGCTGGTTTAGCTTTGAGTATGATACCTTGAGCTGTGGCCTACGTTGCTCTCGGTGATTACTTTAAT
>CAZBKS010000476.1:0-2355 GCA_964492475.1 uncultured Syntrophomonas sp.
TGATCGGTACGTTAAAAGCCTGAGTGGGATACCTGACTACTCTTATTCGTGAGAGAGCTGGTGAACATATGCCTTCATGAACCAGAGAACATACCATTTCACAGGTAGCACAGCCCACGCACTTATGATAATCCACAAAAATTAGTTTATCCATCTTTTCCTCCTTTGCCCTGCCTGATATTCAGCGAACATATCTAATACAGTCTATATACCACGCCATAGTCGAAATCACTCCCTTGTTAAGCAGCACTTTCCTGGCCTCAGATAGGGAAGTTCCCTTTTTTATCATGGTAAATATTGAACCCGCACCATCCAGGCTGCCGATGCATTGAAATCCTGCTATTCTTTCATTGACTATCAAAAGACGATAATACAAATCTTTACTATGCTCTTCAATTACTTCCACTTCATAACCCTTCAGGCTCTGAAGATTTAACCCTATGGCTACACAGGGGGTACCCATTATCTCTTCTATAACCAGGCTGCAGTTGCCCTGGTATTCATCTATCTGCCCCATGCAATTGGCAGCTGCTACTTCAGCCTGTCTTTTGGCGCTTGACCATAATAGACTTAATGATGGTTTACCGGTGAAAACATGTGGTGACTGCACACAATCACCACAGGCAAAAACCCCCGACTGACTGCACTGCATATATTTGTCTACTTCAATTCCGCCCAGGCTGCCTATTTTCAAGCCCGCCTTCCGGGCTAATTCAATATTTGACCTAACCCCGGCCGCCCAAATCACTGTATCACATTCAATGTTCTGCCGGTCGGTCAAGAGTCTTTCTACCTGCTGTTCCCCTGTCACTCCGGTTACTCGTTCACCGGTAAAAATCTGAATACCTTCCTGTTCCAGCATGGTTTGTATCATATCCGCCGGCCTCTGATCATACAGGAGAGGCATTATTCGGTCCTGCATTTCAATAATATTTACCTTGCACCCTCGATTTTTAAGGGCAGCGGCGGTTTCTACTCCTATGTTGCCAGCACCGACTACTACTGCATGCTGGGGTTTATGTTCGATTATCAGCTCTATATCCCGAGGTTTCTTCACCACGAAGTTGCCCTTCAATTGTGATCCATTGATTGCTGGGATTAACGGGCGGCTTCCGGTGGCCATGATAAGGCGGTGGTATTGATATACTTCATCCCCTGCCTCCAGACATTGGTTTGTAATATCGATATTCTTTACTTCCTGGCCAAAACGGGTTTTGATTTGCAGTTCTTCATAATCGGCAAAGGTTTTTAAATAAGTCTTATTAAGAGGAATCCATCCGGCCAGCACATCGGGCAGAGCACAGGCTGAATATTCTGGAAAGGGTTCTCTGTCAAACATAAGTATCTCACATTTAGGATTATATTTTCTTATACTTGCTGCCGCATGATTTCCGGCCGCACCATTGCCTACAATGAGTACTCTCATGGGTTTCCTCCCTATTTACAAAAATCCCCGGCTGCCTCCAGGATCTGTAATCCTGCTGTTTGCCTCCTCTTTTTATCTGCTGCTTCGGATATATCCACAAATACCAGTGCCCCGGCAGGACAGTATTTTACACACTGTGGATCTCCCCCGCACAAGTCGCAGTTAACGACTACTTCACTAATAGGATCCAGTACCGTAGCCGAGAAAGGGCAGGCAATCTCACAGGCCCGGCATCCTATGCATCTATCCTCATGGCGCAGGGTACAAGCTGTATCCGGGTCCTTGTATATCAAGTTCATAACACAGAAAATTGCACAGGGGGGATTGCTGCAGTGCAGACATACAGCCGGTACATGGATTCCATATTCCTGCAGTTCTTTTATTTTGATTCTAGAAAAGGCTGGATGCCACTGCCCTGCTTTATGCGCTGCACACACCAGCTGACATATACCGCATCCATCACAGGCCTCAGGGTTTACAATAATTCTCTTCATCTGCATCCCATCTTTTCACCTTTTATATCGTATCGCCCTTCAAGCCCAATCGAGCCAGGGTATCGTCAGCAGGCTTCCCGGTCCCATAATCCCATCCCCGGACCTGATAATATTTTCCTAAGACACCTTGTATCTTCTCCTCATCCAGAATATTGCCGTCAATACTCTCCTCATAGAAGCGCCGGGGGAATTTGCTGGCATCCACTTCTTCACCTTCTCTAAGATTAAAGAGCTTAATTAGATTCCAGGTTCGTTCTGCACTCTCCATCAATTCAGCTGCAGTAATATCCAGTCCAGTAAATGCCTGGCAGGCTTCTGCAATAATGGTCGGACCAACCTTTTCCATAACCGGAGGCCTGATACAAATCCCTACCGAGTTATAGAGGTTAATTAAATCCTCCGCCCATTTTGACATTTCAGGAATATCAACCGTAT
>CAZBKS010000477.1:0-2333 GCA_964492475.1 uncultured Syntrophomonas sp.
GCCCGCAGAAGCCTTCTGCAAGATTCAGCTCAAATCGAAACCCTGCCGCTGCAAGACTTGTCACCTTCAAGCGGTTTTTTCACCCTGGGTGAATTTTTCCATGCCGATAGAAGCAACCAATTCCTTAACAATACCATGACTACCCTGGCCATATCCGAAACAGGTACTATTAAAAAGGCTGACAAATCCCAATCATATGCTGTCGGCTATACTGAACCAGTGGGTAAGCAGGTGAATTCTCCAACAGATAATGTTATTAACCGAAGCCTTGTCATACTTAAAACGATGACTTACCTGGTCGACACCGTAACCAATGAGTTAAACCAGCGGACTGTTGAACTGCAAAACGTGAATGAGCAATTGAAATATACCAGTACCCACGATGCATTAACCGGGTTGTATAACCGCGGCTTCTTTGAGCAGCAGCTGATTGAGATGGGATCACCTACGACAGGGATTATTATCTGTGATGTGGATGGCCTTAAGTTGGTTAATGATATTTTTGGCCATAACATGGGAGATGCGCTCTTAATGGCAACTGCAAATATACTAAAATCGATATCTCAACCAAAAGACGTGGTGGCCAGGATTGGAGGTGATGAGTTTGCAATTCTTCTATCCAATAGTTCACAGGCTGACATGGAAAATTATTATCACCGACTTGGCAAGGCGATAAAAGGGTATAATCGAGAAAATCCCTCCGTTCCATTAAGTATTTCAATAGGGTTCTCCTGCTCTGAGAATGGGGCGGTCAGCGTGGGGATGCTTTTCAAGGATGCCGATGATAAAATGTATCGGGAAAAACTGCACCGCCGCAATAGCATTACTCACAACGATCTGCTAAAGACTCTGATGAGAACACTGGAAGCAAAAGACGTTATCAATACGCAGCATAACCAGCATTTGCAGGATTTAATGATTGCCTTTGCGTTGGATATGGGTATCCCCAGGAATAACCTGGCTGATTTACGACTTCTAACGCATTATTATGATATAGGCAAGGTAGGCATCTCAGATGATGTTTTGTTTAATCCAAATCCATTAACTTATGAGAACATAAAGGAATTGATGAGGCACTGTGAGATTGGCTATCGAATTGCTCTATCTTCAGCCGATCTTTCACCTATCGCCGAGTGGATTCTGAAGCACCATGAGTGGTGGAATGGCCAGGGATATCCTCTTGGTCTGAAGGGGATAGATATTCCGCTGGAATGCAGAATGCTGGCTATTGTTGATGCTTACAGTATAATGCTTAGTGATTGTCCTTACCACAAGGCTATGTCCCATCAAGCCGCTATTGTAGAATTAAAACGTTGTGCCGGTACTCAATTCGATCCGGATTTAGTAGATTCTTTTGTTAATATGATGAATTCACGTTCTTTAATGTAATTCTATAGCAATACTAAATTCCTTCCTAATCTATACAATAATGAATCCGGGGCGTTCTGTGGTTCATTCTCATGCCAGTCATAGACGTATTTGACCGGGTTTATTGTAAACTACCATTTTGGACTCAACTGTACTGCTCAGGATGCAGCCCGTACTCCCCTTTTGATGAAAAGTAAATGAACAGCAGCCTCCCAATTGAGGTATAATAAATTGTCTGCTTGATTTTACAGAATTATAATGCTGAAGAATGGAAACTTGGATATGCTGGAAATACTGACCCGCGGAGCTAAAAAAGGATTAAATTTAACCTGGGAACTGGTTATAAAGATAGTTCTGCCGGTATATATAATCGTCTCCCTGCTCAATTACACGCCCATCATACCCTGGCTTTCAAAATCCTTATCGCCTTTTATGGGTTTTCTTGGTTTGCCGGGAGAAGCGGCTCTGCCTCTGGTCCTAGGAGCTCTGGTTAGTTTTTACGCCGGGTTGGGAGCAGTAATCCCTCTGGGACTGGGTCCCCGGGAATTAACCATTGTGGCCGCCATGCTTTTATTGGCCCACGACCTTCCTGTAGAAGCCGCAGTAAGCAAGAAAAGCGGCAGCAGAATCACTTCGCTTATAGTTATCAGGATAATAGCCGCAGGTGCCTTTGGAATTGGTATTAATTTTATTTTATAGTGGTGATAAATAATGGCAGCCATTGCTTGGGAAATCTTTAAAAACAGCCTTAAACTGGTAGTAGAATTGGGATTGATAATTACTTGCATAATGGTAGTAATTGAGTTCATGCAGGAATATAAGATACTGCATCGTCTGACCGGGCTGGCCTCACCCATTACCCGTCTGCTCAAACTGCCCCAGGCCGGCAACCTGCCTCTCCTGGCCGGCACCTTCCTGGGCATAAGTTATGGAGCTGCAGTAATCATTGATTCAGGACGCAGCGG
>CAZBKS010000478.1:0-2321 GCA_964492475.1 uncultured Syntrophomonas sp.
ATGAACATTAAGATAACGCAGCACTTCCCGGGGTGCATTCAAAAAGGAGGGAGAATCATGGTTGCCCCCTGTAACCACCACATGGCGGCAGGGCGAATCCGCCACCCGGCACAGAAATCGGTAATACAGCTCCTGGGCTCGATTGCTGGGAGCAATATTGTCAAACACGTCCCCTGCTACCAGCAGAACCTCAATTTCTTCATTTTTTATGTAATCAGCCAGCCAGTTCAAAAAGGCTGCAAATTCCTCATACCGCTTGCGCCCATACAGTGCCCGCCCGATATGCCAGTCGGATGTATGTATGATTTTCATGATTTCACCTGCTTCAATTATTGTCAATACAATTTTAAGCTGCTTTTTATATATGGTGTTATATATGTATATGGAGTAACGGAAGCTGATATATTAACTTTGATACATAATGCCATCGGTTGCTAAACAATATCTCTACTAATATAGCACCTGACTGGGAAACAGCAGAATATACGGTGCAGTGAAAATGGCAAGACTTAGAGCAATCCGCTTCTTAGCAGCAATGTCAGCTCCCATTTTGTTGAGTGAGTACTTTAAATTAAAGAAATAAATTGATACTGCCGCTATGGTAATAGCTAATAAAACATAAAATAACGAGTACGGGTTATCAAATGGATTATAAGCTACTGGGTTCGCGATGTAATGATACCACCAATCCCCAAAATCAACAATCTGAGTCAAAAACATAAATCCTGCACTGATAAAATCTGATAAGAAACCAAAT
The DNA here is from genome assembly GCA_964492475.1 of uncultured Syntrophomonas sp. Classification (GTDB taxonomy): domain Bacteria; phylum Bacillota; class Syntrophomonadia; order Syntrophomonadales; family Syntrophomonadaceae; genus JAAYJK01. The sequence goes on from CAZBKS010000478.1 coordinate 758, forward strand.
ATCCATACTTTAATAATTAATTTCTTATAAGTGTTAAAAATATCGTGCTGTTTTAGTAATTTAAGTGTAATAAGCAGTACTATACTATCAATCAGAAAATTAGCAGGCAAGACAACAAGCCAAGATATTGGAAATATCAGCAGAAACCATAATGGAAACAGCACATTATAAAATTTTATTCCTTTTCTCATACTTATTGCCGTTCCTTTCACTATCGCTAATACATAATGGATTAAATCATTCTTCAAATTGGACCTTTCATTTTTACGTTATACCGGTAGGAGAATTATTGCGGTTCTCTTCATTATTTATTAACCCTCCTAACACAAAGTTATATAAATAATACCTGCTATCATAATCCTACTAATATCCAGTATAATTTATCTTTTAGCTGTTACTGCATTCTGTTTAGTACTTTAATATGGATAATGGGAAGCTTGTAGATGTCTAAAACCGCTTGTATATATGCCCGAGAACTGCTGCGCTTTTTCCTTGAACTGTGCACCAACCTTCTTTTTGAATAACCGGCGATTACAAATATTTATTACTGCAGCATTTTGTTAATAATGGGCAATAATTATCTGATCAAGCCGCCAAATAGAATTATTCCTATAAGCAAAAGTTTGAAAGCTTGCCAGTAATCAATCTTTCTTAAATTAAATACATCTGGCATAGTCGTATTCCATAGGTATTGCAGTAAAAATGCTAATAACAGTGCTGCTAAGATCAGAATTCCAATAGTCTATAATATACTTGTTAATTGAAAAATAGCCCTATCAACAATTTGCAGTTGTATATTATTCATTTAATCATTCATCCCCCATAATTTTTTAGTTTCTTTATATATTTTATTAATCCTTCAATAAAATGGCATATTACTTTATGACCAGCTTCCGATTATTAGCCTAATGCGCAGAATCCCAAAATGGACAATTATGAAGCTACAACACCCCTGTACCCTAACACATTTCTCCTGCAAGCAGCAATTATTATCTCAGATGTTTTTCTGAACGGTTTATGTCTGCATATTGTGTTTTTACTTTTGAAAACAGCAATTTAACTTCTTTATCACTAATCCCATTTTTGGGACCTATTCCAATCTCCCATAAGGGAAGATCACATCGATTTTCGCTGTAATGACAAATTGGAATTTCAATAAAAGGTTTGGGGCCATATTTTTCTTTAACGAGGCATTCTGCCCAGGATTTATTTATTAAGTAAACAACTCTATATTCCTCTTCAATGCTCCAATCACTATGCTTAAAAAGGGTAAAATAGCTTATTAATTCATCCCAGTGCCACTCATTAATTAACTGCAAACTAAATGTATCTGCCATTTCCTTTGTATGTCTATAATATTCCTCAAGTCCATCAACTAGGTTCAACAGTATTCTTTTTTGTTCATCATTAGAATATATGATTTTCCCATTACATCGACTATAGATGGTATCAATATCGCTATAGAAAAAACCAAGGTTATATCCCTTCAAATCCGCATCGGAATACTTTTGTAACCGTCAAGTAAAAATGAACAAAAAATGATAAATAACTTTGGACACCTAAT
>CAZBKS010000479.1:0-2318 GCA_964492475.1 uncultured Syntrophomonas sp.
AAGAATCTCAGCGATTACGCGCCAGCTACGGAGTAAATAAATTAGGGCTCCAGCTTTTTCCCGCCGGACATGGTACCCCGCCTTTTCTCACAACGATATTTTATTGCCGCTAATACCTCCCGGGTTAAAAACAATACCCCTGGGAGTTGATAATGCTTATCATTTTCGTAAATAATTAATATACAATCAAAGGGGCCATGGTATGGGGACATACAACAGAAAAACCAGAGAAGAACGCTTACAGGAGATACGCCAGGCAGCCCTGAAGGTCTTTTTGGATAAAGGCTATAGAAACACCACAATGGAAGACATAGTAGCAGGAACAAGTCTCTCCAAAGGTGGTTTATATCACTATTATGGCAGTACCAAAGAAATAATCTTCGATATAATGAGATATGGAAATAAGCGTTATTTTGATGAAATTGAGCTTACTGGAAATGGGTCAAAGGAAGAAATATGTGCACTTTTAAGTGAAACAGCTATTAACCGTATTGTACAGAAAACAGATGAAAGAAAGCTGTATCTCATGTTTTCCTACGAGATACTTTATGATCATGATTTTGAAAAGCTATTTCTTGAATTGCAAGCAGAAAGCCTGAATTTATTAAACAGGCAGATCAGAACCATGTCAGGTTTTAGTATCTCTGATCAAGGAAAGCAGTTGTTTATCAGCAGAATAATCAATGCACTATTATTTGCGCAGAACCTCTATTCAGACTCAAGCGTTTTTTCTGAACAAAGAACTGCGCTATTTAACATTCTATATAAGCTCTTTCTGGACTCGCTTGAATAATGTGAAAATATTGCAATGCTATTATATTTTTTTTTGTAATTAAACCGACGCAAGCGTCGAAATAATAAAAGGAGGAAAAGAAATGACTCAAATGAGAACAGAACTACTGCAGGAAACTCCATTTATACTCATGCTTAAACTTAGCATACCTGCCATTATAGGCATGCTGGTAATCGGTCTTTATTCATTTATGGATGCCGTATATGCAGGACAGCTTATCGGCCCTGAAGCTATGGGCGCGATTTCGGTGGCCTATCCCTTTACGCTTTTTAACTCCGGCATAGCAACACTCATAGGAATCGGCTCTGCATCACTGTTATCAAGAGCAATCGGAAAAAAAGACAGTGAAACAATAAACAAAATTATGGGTAATCTTCTAGTGCTAATTCTTATTCTTTCATCAATAGTAACTCTATTGGGTTTTATTTTTACACGGGAACTGTTATTAATAAGCGGTGCGGAAGGAGAAATATTGGAGCTGGGTGTCAGGTATCTTCGCATAGTCTTTTTAAGTTCAATTTTTGTGAACTTTGCCCAAAGCGCCAACATGATTATGCGGGCAGAAGGACTCATGAAAAAAGCGATGACATTTATGGGCATAGGCGCTGTTCTTAATATTGTACTTGATCCGATATTTATTTTATCATTTGGAGAATATGCAATTGAAGGTGCCGCGGTTGCTACAGTAACATCACAAATTATTCAGGCTGCCATTACATTATTCTACTTTATTAAAGAAAGCCAAAATGTCCGCTTTCACGGCATTAAGATCCATACTGATCTTTTGCCGCAGATATTCTCGGTCGGTCTCTCTGCCATGCTGATGCAGGTCATGGCTTTTATTCAGCAAACCGTTCTGTATAATATGGCAGCACAATACGGCGGAAATTCTCAAATCATCTTAATGGGTGCATCCCTTAGAATTATGATGTTTTCATTTATCCCCTTATGGGGAATAAGTCAAGCATTTCAACCGGCAGTAGGAACTAACTATGGGGCCGGATTGAATGAGAGGGTAAAAAAGATAACCAACACTTTTATAATTGGAGCTACTGCGCTGGCCCTATGCTTCTGGATTCCATTCCAGCTGGTTCCTTCAGTTATGCTTTCAATGTTTATTAAAGATGCCGCTATTGTAGCTGAAGGTGTCGATTTCTTCAGATTAATGTTTAGCCTTTTCCCTGTAGCGGGGGTTTTTATTATCGGTCTTACCTTCTTCCAGGCGCTCGGGAAAGGCTCACTGGCAAGTATTATAGTCCTTTTACGGCAGATTATTTTATTCGTTCCTCTGACAGTACTGCTGCCGAAATTTATGGATATTAAGGGCGTTTGGCTATCTACGCCCCTAACAGATTCCATTGTATTCCTATTGTGTATCATAATGCTTGCTGTTTCATACAAACAGATGGCTCAAGACAGAGCTTTAATAGATTTAAGAAGGACTATCTGAAAAAGCAATATTCCGGAGAGCAGAGCCCAGGACCCATTTGCGGCAGTCGGACAAACAACCGACTGCCCGGAGATG
>CAZBKS010000480.1:0-2303 GCA_964492475.1 uncultured Syntrophomonas sp.
TTAACTTTGCATGCTTATAATCAAAAAGGATAGACAGAAGAACCGTCCCCGTGTCTTAGAAGAACCGTCCCCGTGTCTTAGGAGAACCGTCCCCGTGTCTCTTTGTATATTTGCACTTCTAATTACGAACAATTAATTTTGTAGGAGGTGATAATAATATAATGCATACAGAACAAGAAAATAAAGGTCCCTTCCCTCCCTGGACCAGATTGCCATCATTTGAAGAGATAGCGGGTGAAGCTGGTATTAACGGGGTAGAGTTTCTTCAATACATTCAGGCCGGCTGTGATGTTGAAGAACTAGCAGGCAAATTCATGGTCAGCCCGGAAACAGTTAAATCCCTTTATAATCACTTTTTGCAGTATGGAGTCGGATCAGTTATGGGAGGAGATTAAGGACGGGGAAGGCCGCAGAGCAATTTAATGATATCATGATAGCCTGGTACAGCTTGAAAATTAGGACGGAATACGATAATATAAACTCAATTTACCAGGATAAAAAACAAGGAGGCCATAATATATGACTGATAAGTTTAGCAAAGAAGGTCTCACCTTTGATGACGTACTGCTGCTGCCAGGTCGATCCGAAGTTCCACCTAATCTGGTTGACGTTTCCACTCAGTTAACCCAGAAAATCAAATTGGAAATTCCATTGATGAGCGCGGGGATGGACACCGTTACTGAATCAAGAATGGCCATTGCTGTAGCTCGGGAAGGTGGTATAGGCATAATCCACAAGAACATGTCTATAAAAGAACAGGCCGCCATGGTGGACAGGGTAAAACGGTCGGAACACGGTGTAATTACCGACCCTTTTTATCTCTCACCGGATAATAAGATAAAAGATGCGATGGAAATCATGGAGCACTACCATATCTCAGGAGTGCCCATCACAGTTGGCACGAAATTGGTAGGGATAATTACCAACCGGGATCTTCGTTTTGAGACTGATTTCGAACAGCCTATAAGCAATGCTATGACCAGCGAAGGTCTGGTTACAGCGCCGGTCAACACCAGTATGGATACCGCCAAGGAATTGTTGCGCCGCCACAAGATTGAGAAGCTGCCTTTAGTGGACGAGGATTATAATCTTAAAGGACTAATTACTATAAAAGATATAGAGAAAACCCACAAATATCCTCGCGCGGCCAAAGATGGCCGGGGCCGCTTGCTGGCAGGTGCTGCAGTTGGTGTAGCCCGGGATACTCTGGAACGGGTGGAGGCCTTGAAAAATGCCGGGGCTGATGCCATAGTGGTAGACACCGCTCATGGTCATTCTATGTTCGTGATAAACATGGTTAAGGAAATCAGAACTTCTTTCCCCGACCTGCAAATTATTGCCGGTAATGTTGCCACCGCGGAAGCCACCGAGGAATTGATTAAAGCCGGGGCAGATGCTATTAAGGTTGGAATTGGACCAGGTTCAATATGCACTACCAGAGTGATTGCCGGTATTGGAGTTCCTCAGATTACAGCTATAGTGGATAGTGCGACTGCCGCAGCCAGGTATAATATCCCCATCATAGCGGATGGAGGCATTAAATATTCGGGTGATATTGCCAAGGCTATTGCTGCCGGGGCAGATGTGGTCATGCTGGGGAATTTGTTTGCCGGTACCGATGAGAGTCCAGGAGAAACTGTTATTTTACAAGGAAGAAGCTATAAGATCTACCGGGGCATGGGTTCTATGGGAGCCATGGTGCAGGGAAGCAGTGACCGATATTTCCAGGAAGATGCTCAAAAACTGGTACCCGAGGGCATCGAAGGGAGAGTTCCTTATAAGGGTCCGGCTTCGGAAACCATCTTTCAATTAATCGGCGGTTTGAGAGCTGGTATGGGGTATTGTGGTGTAGTTAATCTGGAAGAGATGAAGAGCAAGACTACATTCATAAAAATAAGCAATGCGGGTTTGAAAGAAAGCCATCCGCACGATATAGCAATAACTCAGGAAGCTCCCAACTATCAAGTTTTATGAGTATGGAAATAGCCCTCGGGCGTATTGTCCTAGCTGGAATAATAGGGTTTTTAATTGGCTTGACTACCAAAAAGATCACTAAAGCCAGATTGTTTAGTATGGTATGCATGGGAGCTGCACTGGCAACTTATATATCATCTCAATATTTCACTACCCTTTCTATGACCTGGTATGCTGACCCTGGCCGCCTATCGGCGCAAATACTTGTAGCTCTGGGTTTTATCGGCAGCGGATTGATATGGATTAGCCCGGAAAAAAAGGTGGAAGGCTTATCCATTGCTGCTGCAATATGGCTGACGGCAGTAGTCGGTATGGCTTTGGGTGCCGGT
>CAZBKS010000481.1:0-2295 GCA_964492475.1 uncultured Syntrophomonas sp.
CATACTTCATAGTAACTAGAGGATTGCCAGCCAGCTTATACCGTCCCATGTTAAGAATATTAAAGGCTATGACATGCCCCTTGCCGGTATCAAACAGCTGGTTTTCCACCGGGACTTTTACATCCTCAAGAATTACGGTAGTAGTTGAAGAACCCTTTATCCCCATTTTGTGTTCTTCCGGACCTATAGACAGACCTTCCGAGTTCCTGTCAACTATAAACCCGGTAAATTTATTGCGGTCTATCTTGGCAAAAACGATAAATATATCGGCAAAGGAGGCGTTGGTAATGAATTGTTTGGTTCCGTTGATAATATAATGCTTGCCGTCTGGACTCAATACCGCCCAGGACTTAGCAGATAGTGCGTCCGACCCTGCTCCCGGTTCTGTCAGAGCATATGCGGTGCACTTTTCACCGCTCACCAATTCCGGCAAATACTTAAGCTTCTGTTCGTGATTTCCAAAGAAGACTATGGGCAGCATTCCAATCCCGGTCTGGCCGCCCTGAGTCATGGCGAAAGAACCGCCGCGTCCCATACACTCAGCTATGATGCTGGTACTGATTTTATCCATGGCATAACCGCCATATTCTTCGGGCACATCGGTTCCTAAAAGGCCCAGTTCTCCGGCTGCAAGTATTAGCTCCCGGTTCAGGCCTTCTTTTTTTGCTTCCAAATCATCCATAACAGCCAGGACCTTATCATTGATAAACCCCAAGGCCGTACGGTAGATCATCTTATGCTCATCAGTAAAATCCTCGGGGGTAAAAACATCCAGAGGATCAGTCTGACTAAATAGGTAGCTTCCTCCTTTGGGTAGCTCGGACATGATATTCACCTCGCATTTTCTTTCCGTTCAATCAATATTTACTTGCCTGTATAGTTTGGCTTGCGCTTTTCCAAAAAGGCTCCCAAACCTTCTTTAGCGTCAGCACTGGCAAATGCGGTAATAAAGCACTGATTCTCATAATACAAAGCCGAACCGGTATCCAGATTGGCGCCTACATTTATGGATTCTTTAGCCATCTTCATAGCTACAGCCGGTTTGGCAGCCAGCTTGGCGGCAAACTTTAGTGTTTCCTCCATAAGCAATTCCACCGGAACTACCTTGTTTACAATCCCCAGTTTTTCTGCCGTTGCAGCATCAATAATATCACCCGCATAAATCAGTTCCTTGGCTTTGCTGGCACCGATCAACTTGGGCAGGCGTACTGTTCCCCCTCCGCCAGGGATAATACCGAGACCTGTTTCTGGAAAAGCTATTTTCGTGTTTTCAGCTGCAAAACGGAAGTCACAGGCCAGAGCCAATTCGCATCCGCCGCCGAATGTTATACCGGCCAGAGCAGCTATGGCAGGCTTGCCCAAATTCTCGACCTTGTCAAAAGCAGTCCGGGAAACCATATTGAATCCATATACTTCTACCGGACTCAAGTGGGCCATTTCAGATACATCAGCCCCAGCGGCAAAAGCCTTGGAACCCGCTCCGGTAATTACTAATACTTTAACAGAAGCATCTTCCGCTAATTCATCTATGGCATTGCTGAATTCCTTAAATAATTCACTATTTAATGGATTCATGGGAGGGCGGTTCAAGGTAATAGTTGCGATTCCATTTTCTCTATTTACTAAAATTGTATTGTAGGACATGGGCTTTTTCCCCTTTCGCTCAATTAAATTACGCTGACCGGGGAGCAAAGGTATTCGGCGTCAACTAATCCTGTATGTTTTACGGTTTTCTCCCCGACCCGCATAAATCATTCATTTGTCACCTTTCACCCAGGGAAAGGTGTATTGTTTACTGATACAATTAAGTTATTTCTTAACTCGGTCGGTATACCACCCGGCCCCGGTCTTATCCCCCATGCGGCCGGCCCGAATAAGGCTCTTAATAGCCAGAGGAGCTTTCCAGAGTTCTCTACCGGTTTCACCATAAACATAATCCATGAAGGCCAGGGCGATGTCCACTCCGGTCAAATCCATGAGTTCAAATGGTCCCATGGGATAGTTGAGGCCCAGCTTGATAGCCGTGTCAATATCCTTGGGGGTAGCTACTCCTTCGTCTACCAGGCGAATTGCTTCTGCGAACTGGGGAATCATGCAGCGGTTGACAATAAAACCAGGAGAGTCTTTCTTAACATCTACAGTAGTCTTGCCCAGAGCCTGAACAAATTCAGCCGCGGCTGCAACAGTTTCTTCACTGGTTAAGGAGCCCCGGATCAGTTCGCACAAACGCATTACCTGGGCAGGGTTGAAGAAATGAGTGCCGATAAACTTATCAGGACGGCTGGTTGCTGAAGC
>CAZBKS010000482.1:0-2295 GCA_964492475.1 uncultured Syntrophomonas sp.
TTCATGCTGCATTACTCCACATCTAGCTTAGTAATTTACTCCATAAAAAATATTTATATTTCAGACACTATTAATATAATATCATTATTCGACAATTTTTCAATGTTTTGTCGATATTTTTTCCTGCCAAATTTGAAACCTGCTTTTAAACCTGCTAAAATTAATAAGGCATTTTTACCATATTAAGAAATTATTTATTGAGGAGGATAAACCAAACAGTGTACGTGCTTTATGGGGAAATATCTATCTTTTTACCTTATTGCTCTAATCTTAAAGAGAAGAGGAAAATCATTCTCAGTATAGTAGATCGAGTTAGAAAACGCTTCAACATTTCTATTGCCGAAGTGGATGAGCAGAACTTATGGCAGCGGTGCTCCCTCGGGTTCAGCGCAGTTACCGGCAACCATTCCGAAATAGAGGTAATGGTTGATGCTGTCTACACAACCATTGAACGACATATAAACGATATTGAAATTCTCTCTTTCAACTACGATATCATCCGGCCTTCAGACCACTGACCCTCCCCCCTGGCATTACTAAGCATTCCTGGTTTGTTTTTACTTGTTTAATACTGACTCTACCTCAATCTTTTATGGCCCAAAAATATTATATTTTTTCTCCCTCAAGGAACCAATCTTTAATATTACCATAATTTACCTGTCGTTTTCGGCAGGATTTTTACATATTATGCCGAATTTTACTTGTGTTTACTTTTTTGTTATTCAAGTTATTTTTCGGAAAGGAATGATATTTTTTGAATTTTATATCCCAGAAGGCAAGACGGCTCTTAGTTTCCATTTTATTATTAACGTTTGCTATTACTGTAATTACTGTAAACCCAATATCGCTTAAGGCAGCAACTTCCAGCAGCGCAGGTACTTCCAAGGTTACCCTGGCTAAAGGAACTAAATATGCTACAGACCTCTACATAATAGAAAGTGGCAAAGCTGGACCAGTAGTCTTGATTGTAGGGGGAGTACATGGCAATGAACCTGCCGGATATACGGCCGCAGCAAAGGTAACCGAGTGGGAAGTTGATAAAGGCACTCTATTGGTTATCCCTAAAGCAAACAAATTGGCTTGCGATAGTAAAGTTAGATACCTGAGCAGCATGGGTGACCTCAACCGGGATTTCCCCCAATCTTCTACCGAAGGTGCTGACAATGTTTTATCCAGGGCTATCTGGTCGGCAGTAAAAACATACGATGTTGATTGGCTGATGGACATGCATGAAGGTTATGATTATTATAAAAACTCTTCTACTAGCTCAGTAGGTCAAAGCTTGATTTATTATCCTTATAAGACAAAAGCAACCGCGTCTGTGATAGTGAACACCTTAAACAAGGATATAAGCACATCTTACAAGAAATTCAGCCTGCTGCAGTATCCCGTAAAAGGAAGTCTGTCTCGTGCCGCCGGACAATATCTGGGGGTACACAGCTTCATATTTGAAACCTGTGATAATCCCAGCCTGTCAGTCAGGGTAAATTACCATCTTAAGGCTGCTAAAACTCTTTTACAACAATTGGATATGATGTAGAATGTTATCAGCTGATAATAAGCTGTCAGTAATGAAGCCGGAGCCCATGGGCTCCGGCTTCATTACTGTTCCTGAAAACATTCTTCATAAAAAATTCAATATCCATAATGTTGTATTTCCATTTTTTTTTGCAACAACTCCCATTACATTGCCAATATTTACTGACTAATTTCGGCAGGATTATTACATATATTGTCGAATTTTACTATTGTTTACGTTTATGCTAAACAGATTAAATTTAGGATTGGAATGATATTTTTGAATAATGTAAGCAGACTATTCAATCTCGTCCTCACTTTACTTGTTTTATCAACTTTTATTCTGTTCTCCATATTTGCAAATCCTCAGCCCTTAATGGCAGCAAGTGACAATAACACTGTTACCAAAAAGGTTCTGGCTCCGGGAAGCAAATATGCTACCGAAATGTACATAATCGAAAGTGGCCAACCTGGTCCAGTAGTCATGATTGTAGGTGGAGTACATGGCAACGAGCCTGCAGGTTATACCGCTGCAGCTAAAGTTAAGGACTGGAAGATTGATAAAGGCACCCTGCTGGTTCTTCCTCAGGCCAACCGAAGAGCCGTAGCCCAATATGTCAGAGAAATAAGTGGTGAAGGTAATCTCAATCGTCTATTTCCTGATTCTTCTGGAGAGACCCCGGAACATCCCCTGGCGGCTGCTATATGGTCTGCTCTAAAACAATATGATGTTGAGTGGCTGATGGATATGCATGAAGGCATTAATTACTGCAAGAC
>CAZBKS010000483.1:0-2294 GCA_964492475.1 uncultured Syntrophomonas sp.
GAGGGCTTGACCTAAATATTATTACGATTCTCCTTCTAATGCAGTTTTGAAAGAATTTCTTGGTCGATGCTCAGGCTTGCAGCCTTCGATCCATCGACATTTGCCGAGATATGTTCGGCTTAGTTTTAAACTGCTGGCGACGGTATCGTCGTTAAGCAATACCAACTGTTTATTTCGCAGCTAAAGCGGTACGCTGTCAATTCGACATCCGTGTCAGGGTGACAGCCTCGGGACATCGTGTCCTTCGCCCACTTTATCTGCTTCAACTTCACAGGGTATTGCTAAACTCCGACACAACGGCGCGCAGGTTTAAAATATGCGAATAAATATTAAATATGAAATTAAATTTCCTGGTGCGCCGCCAGTCAGCCTTAAAAGGCTTCTATTTGTCGGCACTTGCCGAGACATCGTCGGCTTCGCACCTTAGAATGAGGACAAAATTTAATAGAGTAATTATATTTCCTGGTAGCTATAGCGGAGAGGCCACACCCGTTCCCATCCCGAACACGGCAGTTAAGCTCTCCTGCGCCGATGGTACTGCATTAACTTGTGGGAGAGTAGGACGTTGCCAGGATTATTTTATTTTCTGAATGTAACAAAGGAACGGTTGGACGGTTCTCCTGTTACACTAAAAAATAAGAAGCGTAACAGAAGAACCGTTTCTGTTACATTTGATGACCTCTTGTTTTATCACGAGATGACCGATAATATAAGTATTGAGGATTTTGATATGACTTTATTCACGGAAAGGACAAATGATATTTGCATGCCGAAACACCTATTTACAGTGCCTTAAAAAAATATTCGAAACAGGAAGTTTTGCGGCTGCATATGCCAGGGCATGCAGGAGGCCGGGGGTTTTCTGATTATCCTTTCCAGCAAATAGCTGATATTGATGTTACTGAAGTGCCCGGAACGGGAGATTTGCATGTGCCGGAAGGGGTGATTGAAGAGGCCCGGATTCTGCTGGCTAAAGCTTTTGGAGCCAGGGAAAGCCTATTCCTGGTTAATGGGGCCAGTTCAGGAATTCATACCCTGTTTATGTCTCTGAATAAAAACCAGAACAAGGTTTTAGTGACTAGAAATGCCCATCGCTCTTTTTATGCTGGAATGGTTTTATCCGGGGTTGAACCGGTATATGTTCCATGTCAAATCAGCAGTGAGTATGGCCTGGCGATGTCGGTTAGGAGCAGCGATATCATGGATCTGCTGGTTGCCAATCCTGATATCGACAACGTCTTTATAACCAGTCCTAATTATTTTGGGATAACCTGTGATGTTGAGGAAATATGCAGGACAGTCAAAAGTTTTAATAATGAGGCATCGATTTTTGTCGATGAAGCCCATGGGGGCCATTTCCCTTTCCACGACAAGTATCCCCGCTCGGCCCTTCTATCAGGTGCCGATGCAGTGGTAAATGGACTGCACAAGACGTTGCCGGTTCTCAATCAGGGCGCATGTATTCATGTTCAAGATGAAAAGAGATTTTGGCAAAGGATATTTCCAGCCTGGTCCATGCTGACGACCAGCAGTCCATCTTATCCAATTCTGGCGTCTATAGATTTAGCCCGTAGCTTAATGATGACCCAGGGGTGGACTATATTAGGAAAAGCCTTGGACCTGTCTAAAAAGTTTAAACACAAAATCAATGAAATAAGAGGGTTATCGGTATTTACTGAAGAAGAATTATTTAATATTCCCGGGACGGCAGAAATAGATCCTTTAAAAATTTTAATTGGTGTTAAAGGGATAAGCCTAAGCGGCGAGCAGTTAGCAAAAATATTAGGTCAAGAATATGCGATTCAAGTTGAATTAGCTGCTCCTGATTATATTCTGGCCATGATGTCTATGTTCCACAGCGCTGGAGATTGGAACCTGCTATATAAGGCATTAGAAGAAATTGCCGGGAAGTATCCAGGGAAAGAGAGAGAACAAGAGTATATTCCGGTACCACCTGAGCCAGAGCTTAGTTTGATTCCCAGGACAGCTTATTTTTCCAATACCGCAGAGGTGGATTTTTCATGCTGCCGGGGCAAAATATCTGCTGAAGTAATCGCTCCATATCCTCCGGGCATAGCTTGTCTTCTGCCAGGAGAAGTAATAAGTGATAATATGTACGAATACTTGGAATACCTGAAAAAGAGTAAAATACCTTTATATGGCCCTGGTGACAGCAGTTTGACCAGAGTGAAAATTATAGATAGCTAAAACTATATATAAGTGAGGATTCTGCATAATAATGAGAATAAAGATAGCTCAGCCAATATAACATATAGTGAACGGCGGCTGTTTTG
>CAZBKS010000484.1:0-2286 GCA_964492475.1 uncultured Syntrophomonas sp.
CGGGTTTCCTGATAAGCAAAGCTGCCGAATCTCCTGGGGAAAATGTTACTTTCCTGAAAGAAATCAGCTGGAGGAGACTGGACTTTATAGAATCCAGCCTGGATATTCTCCGCGAGCTGACGGTGATAACATTTTTTGAACAGGAGATAAGGCCGGGGAGAGGCAGAGCTGGCAGAACGGAAGCTGATTTCCTATTACCTGCCGCAGAGCCTGCCCATGCCCTGGTTTACTCAGCAGTAGTAATGGATAAAAGCATTGCCGATTATAATGGCTGGCAGCAGATGCTTATGGAAATTCTGTTTCGTTTGCGCAGGTCATTTAAGGAATCCTATAAACCCGCTCCTTCTGAATACAATGTGGATGGTAATCCCGAGGTTTTGCAGTTTTTTGCCAACAGCTATTGGGGAATATCTTCCGAGGCCCTGGCCAACCTGGTTTATCTGATAGATGACGAAACCACCAATGCATTTTTTAGCGGAAATTACTTCGGCAACTTGAAACAGTCATATTATTATTTATACATATTGGCACTGCATCAGCGATACGCCTTGATTCATCTGGCTATAGAAGCGGCTGAACTGCCTCTTGCTCTCCAGGACCTGACTCACCGGGATGAGGGGAATGAATGGCAGCAAGAACAGAGTCTTCTTGAAAGCCGTAAAAAAATGGCCCTCTTTGTGCTTCGCTCCATGTTTCGTCAGGTGAGCAACATAAGCCATCAGAATCGTCTTTATGAATCCATCCGCACCGCATTTGGCATTGAAGGTCTAATGGAGGAGATCAACTGGGAATTGAAGGCTATTAACAGTCTGGAACAAGAGATAGTGAATTTGGAACGGCAAAAAACCTCGGCCTACCGGGAAGAAGAACGCCAACAGTGGGAGCTGGAGAGGCTGGAACGGGAAAAAGCACGGTATGAGGAAAGAAGCCGATGGGAGCAGGATAAACAGGAACGGGAGAAAATCCAGCGCGAGGAACAGAGCAGGATGGAGCAGGAACGGAAGGAGCAGGAGGAACAGCGCTGCCGGGAACAAGAGGCCGAGCAAAAAATGCAGCGCTTTATATTACTGGTTTCAACCGGGTTTTTGATCATTACCACTATTGAAGCAGCATGGCAGATATATTCATTAATAACCAAGGGCATTTATCCAGAGCCGGGATCTCTTTGCTTTATACTCCTGCTGATACTAATAACTTCGATAATAGGGCTCACTATTATAGGGGGGATTTACTACTTCTCCCAATGGCGGAAAGTCAAAAACCGACCTGACCAAATAACAGAGGAAAAGGATAGTTTTGCTTCGGGGGCAGATGTTTCCGGTACCATGATCAGGCGATAGAAATTATACGTGGAGTGGAGCAGGCAGGTAAGCCGATGGATAAAGACGACCTGGCGAAGGCCTTGATGAACCGGGGTAATGCATATTGGGGAGTGACCCATTTATAATAGCTTAGAGCCGGAATCTTGAAAGAAACATAGCTTCTTGCCCTATTTCCTTAAAGGATAATTTTTGGGTTATTTTGACGAATAAATGTATTATGAAAGGTATTGTATATATTGATAATAGTCGAAAAATAGATGCATAATTATAAGAGGGATTTTAGGGGGAGGAAGCGTGATTGAATAAATACTCCAGGGTTTGCTTGTTTATGGCAATATTAATTATGGTGCCCATCATTTCTTTTGTGATCCCCTTTAGAACACCGGCTGATCAAATTCAGAAACACCGTTTTGTGGTACTGGTGTATGACGATTCAGGCAGTATGAGTCATCAATGCAACAGCTGGGAAAAGGCCAATTATTCCCTGCAGGCATTAACCGGTCTTTTAGATAGTGAAGACCGGCTCTTTGTTGTGCGTATGAGCACGCCGGACCAGGTTACAAACATAGAAATGGGTGGCAGCAAGCGGCAGAGTTCGATTAGTGGGATCAGGAATACCCCTAACGCTGACGGATCGACCCCGTTTGAAGCCCTGCAAACCGCGGCTGGCCAGCTGGGCACAGCTGATCAGGATTATGAGCGCTGGTTGGTGCTCATAACCGATGGGGAGATTTATAAAAACGAAAGCGAAACCTTAAGTACCAGCGAGTTTTCTGGTTTTTTGGAAGAGTTTCTAAATCAAAGGGATAACCGCAAGATAAATTGCATATTTCTGGCCATAGGAAACCAGGTTCCATTGGAGTTTAAAACCGCATGGAAAGCTTCAACCGGACAATCTGCGCTGGAGGCCAGGGACGCGAGTGAAATAATACAGCGAATGGATGAAATATCCGCTTTGATAACC
>CAZBKS010000485.1:0-239 GCA_964492475.1 uncultured Syntrophomonas sp.
GGGGACGGTTCTTCTGTCTAGCCTCCTTGAATGGTTTAATCGGCTAGACAGAAGAACCGTCCCCTTGTCTAGGAGGAACCGTCCCCGTATCCCCGTGTCTACCCTGTTACAGTAATTTGATTAAGGTATTTCTGTCTATTCCCTGTATCTCAACTAATTTATGGCGTGATGTTTCTCCTTTCAGGAGGGTGATATTTCTTTTGGGTATTTTCAGGCAGCTGGAAAGGAAATTGATGAGC
>CAZBKS010000485.1:249-2284 GCA_964492475.1 uncultured Syntrophomonas sp.
AATCGGCTAGACAGAAGAACCGTCCCCTTGTCTTGCTTGTCTATTTTTTCAAAAGATATTGGATAAGAGTTATGAAGATCACTGAGCTTATAAGCCAGGCGACAAGTGATACCAGAAGAGCAATTCCCCAACTGCCATAAGCTGTCATCCAATAGTAAGCCGTGATAACACATACCGTGCATCCAGCCATTCCGGCGGTTGCTCCCAGAGCCACATCGGATGCATGGCTGGAGCTTTCGAAATGACCCGACATTATGACTGAAGAAAGCATAACAGCAGGAAACGCCGCGAATATGCCTGCCAGGGATTTCCATGGAATCAACTGCAAAACAATATAGCAGGCAGCAATAGCAATGCCTCCTAAAAAAAATCTCAAAGCCAGGTCTTTAATAGTATTCATAAATACCGCCTAAGAAATAATTTGCCAGGTACAGTAAATACCGGTAGCACTAATCAACCAGATGAGAAGGGCGATGGATAGTCCCTTTTGCCAGCCCTTTTTTAATATCAGGTAGCTGGCGCTCAATGCACATATAATATCAGCTATCATGCCTATCAAAGCCCCCTGTGAAACCTGCTGGGATATATATATTAATTCCTTTCCCTGGTATTCAAGGGCCAAAATCAATAAAGCTGACAGGTACACTGTCGGAAAAGCTGCGAAAATTCCTCCAATACGGCCCCCAAAAGCACGGGAAACCAGGGTGGCTGCCAGAACAGCGCTTCCTCCCAGCAAGAACCGTATTAAAATGGCTAACAAGGAAATATCACCCAACGCAACTCTCCGCCTCTCGCTAAATAAACAAATAATAGTATAGGGTATTTCCAAAGGATTGTCTAATAGATCAAAAGTTGGGAGGCAGTGAACCACTGCCATAAAGAACAAGGAAATCATAATGTGAATGTAGAAGGAACACGAAAATGACGTCAGGCAGGACGGGAACAGGAATATAGTATACTCTACCATGATTAGTCATATATGATGGATGTAAATAATTGTGCTTATGATTATAGCCGATATTCGTATAAAGGACAGCTGACTATAGAAACTAATAAAGAAGGACTTCGTCCTGGTGTGATGAAAATGAATAGAGGAATAGGCTGGGAAGCAGAATGATGAAGCATATAAGGATGTAAAAAAGAGGCGTATGATTTATGTATGGATTGGTTTTAGAAGGGGGAGGAGCTCGAGGCGCTTATCATATCGGCGCATACAAGGCCCTTCAGGAGCTTGATATAAAAATATCTGCAGTAAGCGGCACCTCGGTGGGCGCTTTAAACGGTGCTATGATTGCCCAGGGGGATATTGAAAAAGCCTATAATATGTGGTCCGAGATCAGCCCCTCGAAAGTTATGGTAGTAGATGAAGACCGACTGGAGGAGATCCACAATCAAAGAATTAATCCTGCTGATTTGCCTTATTATGCCAAAAGGATAAAGGAGATTCTGGGAGAGGGAGGTCTGGATGTAAGTCCGCTGAAGAGTCTGCTGGAAGAGAACATTAATGAAGATCGAGTGCGAAGCTCGGACATAAAGTTGGGAATCGTAACTGTATCCCTGACGGATTTAAAAGCCCTGGAACTCTTGGTTGATGATATTCCCCAGGGGCATCTGGTGGATTACCTGATGGCCAGTGCCGAATTTCCGGGTTTTAAGATAGAACATATGGAAGGGAAACGCTTTATTGATGGTGGATTTCATGACAATCTTCCCATTAAGCTGCTTCAAGACCAGGGCCATACCGATATTATTGTGGTCAGAACCTATGGCCCGGGAAGGCATAGAAGGATTAAAACCGAAGGAATGAATATTCACTATATTTCTCCAACAGATGATCTCGGGGGGATTATGGATTTTGATTCAGAACTTGCGAAGCGGAATCTTCAACTGGGTTATTTTGATGCAATGCGGGTTTTTAGGAACCTTAAGGGAAAGAAATATTATATTGAGCCTGACCTGGGAGAGGTGCATTTCCTGCAGGTGCTCGCTGATTTGCCGGAGGATAAGGTCTTATATATCGGGGAAATTCTCGGTT
>CAZBKS010000486.1:0-1056 GCA_964492475.1 uncultured Syntrophomonas sp.
CGCGGCTGTACCGGTATCGCCCTGGGGGTGCTAACCAACTGTCTGGCTTCCGAACCGGTTGTTATTGCCGGAAATGTGGAACAACAGGATTGGTGGTTTACCCGGGCCTGCCATGAGGGAAAGTTTCAGTCTTTCTGTGTAACTGAACCCGGAGCGGGATCTAATGTAGCCGGTATAACTACTACTGCCAAAAAGGATGGGGATTACTATGTTTTAAACGGTACTAAATGTTTTATAACCAATGGTGGAGTAGCCAGTCAGTTTACGGTGCTGGTCACGTTGGACAGAAGCAAGGGACCAGCCGCGATGGCATTCTTTATTGTCGATTCTGAGTTGGAGGGTATATCGATAGGGAAAAAAGAGCTAAAAATGGGTATCCGTGCCTCAAACACGGTAGAGGTAATTTTTGATAATGTCCGGGTTCATAAAAAATGGCTGCTGGGAACCGAAGGGGCTGGATTTAAGATAGCTATGAAAACTTTTGATGCATCTCGTCCTCTGGTGGGAGCCATTGCAGTGGGTCTGGCTCAGGGAGCTTATGAGTATGCCCGGGACTACGCCAGGCAGAGAATTGCTTTCGAAAAGCCGATAGCTTCTTACCAGGCTATTCAGTTTATGTTAGCTGATATGCTGATAAAAATAGAAGCCGCCCGCTTACTGGTGCAAAAAAGCTGCTGGTTATTCGACAATGATATGCCCAATACCCAGGCTGCCTCATTTGCCAAATGCTTTGGGGCTGACATATGCATGGAAGTGACTACTAATGCAGTGCAAATACTGGGCGGATATGGTTATTCCAGAGAATATCCGGTTGAAAAAATGATGCGGGATGCCAAAATTCTGCAGATTTTTGAAGGTACAGCCCAGATTCAGCGCATGATAATTGCCGGGAATTTACTAAGAGAGTAGAAATGAATGCCGAAAGGTACAGCAGGAGGAGAAATTATGGAATATAAATATCTGCTTTATGAAAAGGCCAATGGGGTAGCCGTGATAACGCTGCATCGACCCCAGGTACTAAATGCCTTGAATGATATGATATTGCGGGAACTATCT
>CAZBKS010000486.1:1066-2281 GCA_964492475.1 uncultured Syntrophomonas sp.
ATGACATAGCCGCAGATAATGAAGTTAAAGCCCTGGTCATCACCGGTGGCAGCAAAGTATTTGCTGCCGGGGCAGACATTGGCTTCATGTCGTCGGTAAGTCCTCTGGAAGCAGAGAAATTCATCATCCTGGCTCATGAAGCTATCAACAAAATAGCTAACCTGGATAAACCGGTTATAGCAGCAATTGCTGGGTTGGCTTTGGGTGGCGGGTGCGAACTTGCACTCAGCTGTGATCTGCGGATTGCGGCGGAAGGCTCCCGCTTCGGCTTACCAGAAATTAACCTGGGACTCTACCCCGGTGGAGGAGGCACCCAGCGATTAACCCGTTTGGTAGGACCAGGCTGGGCCAAATTCCTGCTTATGACCGGCAAACCAATAGACAGCGATACTGCTTTTCAAATCGGTTTGATTACCAAGATTGTTCCGGTTGAGGATCTAATAGAAGAAAGCAAAAATCTGGCCGCTGAACTGGCCGCCAAGTCTGCCATAGCCATGCGCTTGTTGAAAAAATCTATCAATTACAGCGAAAATGTTGATTTACCTTCAGGTCTTTTGTTTGAACAAAAAACCTGGGCATTTTTGATGAGCACTGAAGATGCCCGCGAAGGGTTAACCGCCTTTCTGGAAAAAAGGAAACCAGTTTTTAAAGGTAAATAGAGCGACGATAAAGGGATAGAATCCTTCGTGGTGTACGAAGGATTCTATCCCTCTTTTACTGATTGCTTTTCTATTCCACCAGACTAAAAACCGGCCTGGCTATGGGACCATCTGAATAAGTGTCACCGGGGAATACCCGTCCGGCGGTGGTAACTTTTTTCCCAATCAGGCTCATATCCATCTTCCTGGGGTTAATATCTATCAGATTTCCTAACAGCCAGGGACCCTCATCCAGCTCTACTAGCGCAACGGTATAAGGAATTTCATTATCCCTTCCCAGCGGAGCAATATAGTGTGTACTAAAGCTCAGCAGCTGGCCCTTTCCGCTCAGTTCAACAATTTCCAAATCCAGACCCTTGCAATCCTGGCAGGCCATTTTGGGCGGGCAGGTAATATTACCGCAATGATTGCATTTTAAACCCAGCAGTTTGTTTTTTCTCAAAGCTTTATTATATTCTTTAAAAGGAAGCTTATACTCCATTATTCCATTCCCCTCTCTTTATACCCCTTCAGCAGTCAGAATCAGATTGCAGATGCATCCGTCTCCACCCAGGGT
>CAZBKS010000487.1:0-2275 GCA_964492475.1 uncultured Syntrophomonas sp.
GGTTTGATCGGCTAGACAGAAGAACCGTCCCCTTGTCTTCTTATGTGCTTAATCGTTCCAGTTCCTGCCAGAAGCCGGGGAAGGATATGTCTACTGCTTCCGGATTGGCAATCATGGTTTCTCCTTCAGCCAGCAGGGCGGCAACAGCCAGGCTCATAGCGATACGATGATCACCATGGCTGTCGACCCGGGCTCCTTTAATGGTACCTGCCCGTCCTTCGATGATAAAACCATCTTCTATGGCCTCTGCATTTATTCCCATTTTAATAAGTTCTGAAGTAATAGCCTTAATGCGATCGGTTTCCTTAACCCGTAGTTCCTGGGCATCATGGACTATAGATGTACCGGAGGCGGCAGCCATAGCTACTGCAATCACCGGAAGTTCATCTATCAGACGGGGAATAATATCGCCTGAAATTTCTATTGCCTTAAGCTCGGAACCGCAGACAATAAGATCAGCTACCGGCTCTCCGCTTATGGTTTTTTGATTTTCTATTTTAATATTTGCTCCCATCTGGATTAAAACATCAATAATTCCAGACCGGGTAGGGTTGATTCCCACTCCTCTGATAATAAGCTCCGATTCAGGAACCAGGGCGGCTGCCACCATAAAAAAAGCTGCCGAGGAAATATCGCCTGGAACAATAAACTCCTGGGGAGCCAGGATTGCATCCGGGCTGAGCTTGATTTTAAAGTCTTCCTGCTTTATTCGAGCGCCCATGGCCTTCAGCATACGTTCGGTATGGTCCCTTGATTTATGGGGTTCGGTTATGGTGGTCACCCCATCGGCCGACAAAGCTGCCAGGAGCAGGGCCGATTTAACCTGGGCACTGGCCACCGGCATGGTATAATCGATTCCCTTAAGGTTCTGTCCTTCGATAGCCAGTGGCGGGAAATTTCCTTCTTTGCGTGCAGATATATGGGCACCCATGGATCTGAGCGGATTAATGACTCTTTTCATAGGACGCTTGTTTAACGAATTATCACCGCTTAAAACTGAGAAAAAGGGACGAGCAGACAGCAGTCCGGTTAAAAGCCTCATAGTGGTACCAGAGTTTCCGCAGTTTAAAACATCAAGCGGTTCCCGCAGGCCTTCAATGCCTTGACCCTGTACTCTTAGCAGTGAACCATCCCGGGTAATCTCCACCCCCAGCTGCCGCATACAACTCAAAGAAGACAGGGTATCGGCTGCCAGCAAAAAGTTCTTGATCACCGATTCTCCTATTGATAGGGAGGAAAATATAACTGCCCGGTGGGATATAGACTTATCCGCTTCAGCGGTAATTTCGCCTCTTAAAGGTCCGCTGGCTTTAGAAATTATTGTCATAATTACCTCCTCGATGATAGCAGAGACGGTTATAGTTTGTCATCTTTTATTATTAGTTATCTTTTCCAGGCTTTAATGGAATGTCCTTTTAAGACGTCAACTGCCTTTTGGGCATCTTCTTCCGAAGGTACTCCCAGACGGATAGTGCCGCCATCGCCTTCCCGCACCCGCAGGATTTCAATATCCACTATATTAATATCTGCCTGACCCAGGATAAAGCCCAGCTGCCCAATAATACCCGGTTTGTCGGGGACTATGCAGACTATATCATAAAATGCGGGTATGAGACCCCGATGTATGCGGGGAATCTTGTCCCGGATGCTCTTGGCCCGGTTTAGCTCCTCATTTATCAAGTCTGCGTCGCTGTCGGCCAGAGCATTTCTTAAAGTATGTAAATTTGTTATTAATGACCCCAATTTGTTCAATATATGATTTCGATTAAAAAACAAAATATCATTCCATATCTCCGGGTTGGAGGAGGCAATGCGGGTAGTATCCCTGAATCCGCCTGCAGCCATCATAAGATGGGCATCTGAACCTCCAGTCAAGTTAACCAGAGCTACGGCCGCCAGGTGGGGAATGTGGCTGACAGCCGCTACCAGTTCATCATGTACTGCCGCCTCCATTATTTTAATCCTGGCTCCCGTTACACTTAATAATTGAACCAGAGAATCAAGAACCGTTTCCGGCAGGCCGGAGGCCGGGGTCAGACAGTATACGGCATTCTCGAACAGATAACGATCGGCACCGTGTATGCCCTTTATCTCCGAACCGGCCATGGGATGACCGCCAATGCCCCATACCTGTTCGGGGAGCTCCTGGAAAAGCTTCATAACTTCTTCCTTGGTGCTGCCAACATCACTGACAACAGTGCCTGGCTGCAGGCCTGCCTTTATCCTGCCCAATAAGGCCGCATAAGATCCCAGTGGAGTACAGAGAAAAATAATA
>CAZBKS010000488.1:0-2269 GCA_964492475.1 uncultured Syntrophomonas sp.
TCAGTAATTGCAGAACTTACCGGCTCTAAAGTTGCCATGGCCATATCATACTTTTTTGCCAATTCCATTGTTGCAATACCGACTGCGCTGTTGAAAGATTCGCAGAACAGGAAATCCACTTTATCACTGGTAATCAACTTTTCACAGTTTGAGAGACCTGTCTGAGCGTTGGAACCGGTGTCGTAATAAACCGCTTCTACTTTTTTCTTAACGCCGTCAATGGTAATACCGCCGGCTTCATTTACTTCATCAATTGCCATCTGAATGCCAGTGTTAACATTCACTCCTGATTCTGCTGAGTTACCGGTTGTCGGTCCGGATACCCCAATTTTGATGGTGTCGCCCTTTGCTTCATCAGAACTCCCACCACAACCGATGAGACCAGTCATCATTAAAGTTGCTGCGACCAACAAGGATAAAACTTTTTTTCTCATTTCGCTTCCTCCACTTTCTTTCTGCATTTTTTGTTATTGAATTGTTAAGCAGAAAAAAACAAAGGCGCAAGGTTTTTTTCCTTGCGCCTTTGCATGTCTTTTTCTTAACTTATGTATGCATTCTACCACAGCATTAATGATTTTTAATTAGTAAAGTAGATAAAATTCTTTGTAAAACTTTACAATTGATTAATGTCCCTGATACAAAAGGCAATATAGAGTCTTACCCTGTCTTGCGTGCTATACAGGTTACATCCGAGCATTTCGGATATTTTCTTCAAGTAGTAAGAAACGGTGTTCCTGTGCACGAAGCACTCTTCAGCCACTTTCTGCATGTTTCCATCCAGTTCCAGATACTTGCTCAGTATTTTGCAATAATTGGTATTGTTCTCATTATCATACTTTTCCAAAACTCCTATGGTATTATTCTCGTAATCTGAAAGCTGTTCCATATCACGGACTGATAAAAGCAGAGAAAGGATGCCCAAGTCTTCCCAATACCACGCCGGTCTGTCTTCCTTCATGGCCAGTTTGCATATTATGCTCAAGGTTTCAAAATATTCTGAGAGTCGGTCTATGGTAAGATCATATTTACTTACTGCAAAGTATATCCGGTCGCCTTGGTGCTGCCATTTCCAAAAGGAAAATATATCTGTTATTATATTCTGTACCTGCTTTTTATTGGTGGCGGGGATTATAATCGTCAGATAACAGTCATGTCTGAAGATAACAAACTTCTTCTGGGTTTTGTTCATTATCCTCTCACAGTGCAGACGCAAGTCATAGAAGCGCTTGGTGTTGTCGTAACGCTCAGCCCCCTCCCCCATTATTTGGGGCATACACTTTACCATACAATATTTCTCATCAAGCAAAATTCCTTCTTTTTGCAATACAGGCAGATATAATTCAGTTTCAGACGGTGAAAAAATGGCATTTTTAAAGGCACTGCACAGGTTCTGGCTTTCCTGTTCGCTTTGTATAATCAGATTGCAAAACTCCCGGTTAAACTCCACCAGCCGCACTTCCCACGGCAGAGTAAATATGGGAAAATTGTTGCCGCTTGCAAAATCTATAATTTCCGTCGGTATGCTTTTAATAAACGGACCGATATTAAATACCAGCCCGCTGGCTTCTGCTTCGAAAACGCTTCTGGTAAAATCGATCATTTCCTGCACAGTGGGATTTTTAACCCCGGTCATAACAACCAGTTCCTGCCCTTTCAGGAAACTTACAACCCGTATATCCTCTACGGTATGAATCCAGCTTATGGTGTTCCAGATGCCTGATCTGCCCGCCAGCAGTTTAATACCATATTTTCGCATGGCTGTATAATAGATTTTTTCCAGTGTTAAAGCCACAATAAACAACTCCCCAGCTAGAAAATGCAATAGTATAACTAGTATTTACACTAGTAAAGAAGATTACGAAACTAATCAGTATTTTGCTTTGCCGCTTATGGCCTGAATAGAAATCTCATATACTGTTGTTTTATCTGCCGCCTCGCCGATATATTTTAGTCCTGCATTTCTGTAGTCAACGGAATACTTATCGATAATATCTTCAAGGATTACCTGCTTCATAGCTGCGACCTCATTTATCCTGCCAAAAACTATAGCACTTTCAAATCTCGTATTAAATGAGTCGGCCAGGACTTCAGCACCCTCCGTTACTGTAAAACATACCTTATCACAATATTGGATGTTCATTTTCTTATGCCCGTCAGCTGAAGAACTGTGGAAATAGATTTTTCCGTTCTTATACACGTAGTTTACCTGCACACCATATGGATATCCGTCCTCGCCAATTGTTGATAGAACACCATATATACCCTTTTC
>CAZBKS010000489.1:0-2261 GCA_964492475.1 uncultured Syntrophomonas sp.
ATATGCAGGGCCGTTATATAGATATGGAGGATTATATCAACCTCTTGATAAGAAAAATAAAGGATTCCAGCATGCTGACTAATGCCTGGGTATGGATTGACAGCTTTACTACTTTTTCTTCCCAGAGTTTGAGAGTAATAGAGGAGATCATGGCCCGGGCCGATGAAACCACCATAGCGCTAACCATGGATACCAACCTGGATGTAAGGGATGCCCAGATATTTGATTTGTCCTGGTATACCTATACAAAAATCAGGGACCTGGCCGGGAAAAGGGGATTGAAACAGGAAATCATTCCCATCAGAGGCTTATCGGCAGTGGATAAACAGCCCGCCCTGATTTATCTGGAGAAAGAACTTTATGCCTATCCTTTTAACCGGTACGAAGATCAATGTCTGGAAATCAAGATGTTTGCGGCCCGGAGTATTAACACGGAGGTAGAACATCTGGCTGCAGAGGTGGTTGAACTGGTTCGGGAGAATGGTTATCGCTACCGTGATATTGCGGTAGTATGCAACAGCATGGAAACCTATGGGAGACTTATAAAACGGGTCTTTGCAAATTACGGCATCCCTCTCTTTATGGATGAGAAGAGAGAGATTATGGGTAATCCCATAGTAGAATTAATCCTGTCCACTCTGGAAATTGTCCGGGGGAGATATAGATATGAGGAAGTTTTCCGTTATCTGAAGACCGGTTTTGCAGGGCTGGGATGGACTGAATGCGACATGCTGGAGAATTATGTTCTGGCTTACGGAATCAAAGGCAAGGACTGGAAAACCTCATTTGCCCGGGGGGAAAGCCAAAACCTGGCCATGCTCAACAGTTGGAGGGAGTCTATCGTTATGCCTCTGGAGCAACTGGAAGAGCAGTGCCGGGGCAGGAAGACGGCCCGGGAGATAAGTCAGGCCTTATTGGAGTTTTTTGATTCGATAAACCTGTCCGAGCAAATAGACTGCTGGGCAGAAAAGCTGGGGGAAAACGCTTATTACGAAATGCAGAGTGAAAGTCAGCAGATATGGAATATAGTAATGATTATGCTGGAGCAAATCATGGAACTGCTGGGAGAACAGGTAACGGGAATCAAGGAGTATCAGCAGATACTGGAAGCAGGTCTGCGGTCATATGAAATGGGCATCATTCCTACCACGGTTGATCAGGTTCTGGTGGGAAGTATTCAAAGATCCAAAAGCCATGACATCAAGGCCTTGTTTGTGATAGGAGTCAATGATGGTATTCTTCCAGCCGGGAACTGGCCGGAAGGAATTTTTAGCGAAGACGAAAAAAACTGGCTGAAAGATCAGGGATTGGAGATGGGTCTGAGCCGTGATCTCAAGACGGCGGAGGAGAACTATCTGATTTACAGTGCCATTACCAAGCCATCTCAGTTGCTGCGTCTTTCTTACGCCTGCTCTGATTTGGAATCCAGGGCGCTTAGACCTTCACTCCTGATAGCTCGTTTCAGACAACTTCTCACCGAATTACCGCTATCCCATGATTTGATCGAAAATCAGGAAGTTGATCGGAAGATGATATCGACCCCGAACAGCACTTATAAATACCTGGTAGATAACCTCCGCAATCATCTGGATGGCAGAGCTGTGGACCCGATATGGTGGGATGTTTATAGCTGGTATCGAGACAGCTATAGCTGGCAGGATAAAAATACAGCCGTAATGAAGGGATTTTTTCATAATAACCAGCCTGAGTCATTGGGTGAGAAAAAAGCCCGGCAGATATATGAGGGGCCTTTAAAAAGCAGTGTGTCTCGTCTGGAACAGTACGTTAACTGTCCCTTTGCTCATTTTATGCGTTACGGCTTGAAGCCTGAGAAAAGGGCCTTGTATGAACTTGCTGTACCAGATATCGGAGATATACTGCACAAGACTTTACAGGGTCTGAGTCGTGAGTTATACAGGGAAAAACTATCCTGGAAGGAAATCGATCGGACCACCTGCGATAATATCATCGATAAAGTGAGCGAGGAGATTATGCTGAACTACCACCAGGGTATTTTTAAAAGCAGCCGCCGCTACCAGTACATGTGCCAGAGGCTGAAGAGGATAAGCAGGCGTGCAGCCTGGACTCTGACTGCCCATCTGCAAAAAGGAGCTTTCAGTTTTCTGGGCCATGAGATGAGATTCGGAAATCAGGACTACTGTGAGTTCCCGGCCCTGGAGGTGGAACTGTCCTCTGGAGAAATGGTCTATCTGGAGGGGCGTATCGACCGGGTGGACGTACTTGATGACCATGAGGCAGCT
>CAZBKS010000490.1:0-2246 GCA_964492475.1 uncultured Syntrophomonas sp.
CTATATTGCCTGGGGTTCTCTTATATGCATTGTCATACCCTGTACGGTGTTGCTTACCAATGTTGACGATGCCGGGATGGTACATATAATTGCTGTTATTCTTCTGGTTCAGTTTAATGATGGTTTTGCCTATCTAGGCGGTAAAAAGTGGGGCAAGACCGGGCTTGGTATTATTAATTCCATTAGCCCCAATAAAACCCGGGAAGGGTATATGGCCGGAATGTTCGGAATATTGCTGGCGGTACTTCTTTTACATACCATAATTCCGGTTTATCCCGACAATGGGGAGCTCAGCATGATACTGTACTGGTTTGTATGGTAATAACCGTTTAGGCATTGCAATGGCGTTCACTATGAATTATAATAATACTAGATAAAGTGGACTTAAACTATCCACTATGGAGGGCGATACCATGCAGATTACCAGACAGGCTGAGTATGCTATTAGGACCATGTTGGAATTGGCTGCCAGCCCTGCAGGTGAAGTGCTGCAGGTTAAGATAATTTCTGAGCGGCAGGGCATACCGGTAGAATTTTTAAAAAAGACGGTTCAGCTTTTGGCCCTGGCTGGGCTGGTTAATACTCGCCGGGGGACTCAGGGCGGAATAATGCTGGCCCAGGCTCCGGAGGATATTACCATAGCCGATATTGTGAAGGCCATAGAGGGACCGATAGCATTCAACATATGCCTGGAGCCGGGCTACATTTGTCCTAATCGTAATACATGCCCGGTTTCACCAGTATTGGCCAGGGCACAGGGAGCTTTCCTGCAGGAATTAAAGCGGGAAAGCCTGGCCGATCTGGTGAGGCAGCAACGGGATAAAATACAGAATCAGGATTCCAGCCGCGGAAAAAAAGTGTAACTACTTGCCAAGGAGGGATAATAGTGCATTGGACTGAAGAGGCCCGGCAGGAAATTCAAAAGGTACCGGGTTTCGTAAGAAAAATGGCTGCTAAAGCGGTTGAACACGATGTGAAAGCCCGGGGTGCAGAAGTGGTGGAAGCTGAAGATGTTCACCGGAACCGGGAAAAATATATCAAGTTTGCCGAAAAGGATAGCGCAGACCAGGAAAAGATTGGTATTGCCATAGTAAGGTGCGAAACAGTAGCCGAGGTATGCCCGGGAATTGCTTGCTTCAAGGCTTTTAATAAGCGCGCTCAGCATTTCCAGACCTATGCAGATAAGGAAGTAGAAATACTAGGTTATTTTACCTGTGGAGGATGTCCAGGCAGGCGGGTATCAAGGTTGGTCGACACCCTGTTGAAATATGACCTGGCTGTAGTCCACCTGTCTTCCTGTATGGTAATGGAGGGGGACTATCCCGTGTGCCCCCATAAAGAAGAAATTAAAAAATGTATAGAGAGCAAGGGAGTCAAAGTGGTAGAAGGAACCCATCACTAAAGAAATTATCAGCATTTGGCCCAACCTGGGGGGGCGCTGACGTTATATAATTAGTTAAGTACAGATATGGGGGATGAGGGGAAGGATCGAGTCTTTAGGTTCGTACCCTCATAAATACATACCTGTCTGCAATCGCGGGCAGGGGATAAGATGCTTTATTCAATAACTTTCCTTTTAAAGCCTTGGCTATTCAAGGCTTCTTTTTTTTCTTGCTGTTCCGTATCATAATCAAGTTCTGGTTTCAAAACCGCAGACGGCTGATAATAAATGCTGATGTAATCCAGAAAATCGTGAATTCTCTCAAATATAAGACCAGCTGTGAACCAGAAGGGGAAAAAATCCAAACGGATAAAGCCATCCACCACATAAGGACTGGACCCTGAATAATCCCAGGGGCAGATGCCTATGGAAGTCCTGAGCAGCCATCCACTAATATATTCTATAAACAATATTAAAGAAACCCAAATCATTCCCCGGATGGGCCAGGGAGCTGACCTGATGCTATCATGCACCGGCTCCAATAATACTGCCATCCCATAGATGGGGAACATCCACAGGTAGGTGTATCCAGTCAGGCTCAGCGAACCTCGCAGCAGGGAACCGGTACCAGTAAATACTATTTCAAATATCCACCCAACGAAACCGTAGATAATAAATCTTTTCATCATACCTATAGTTTGTTTAAAGCAGGATATTAGATTACCTGTTAATTAGTGGTATTTGTCTTTTCGCCTTATTCTTGTAAACCAGGCAGGATGCTGCGTAACAAATGACCAGAGCGGCAATGAGCCGGGCTAATTGAACTGGTATTATATAGGCTCCCAGAGCCATCCAGATGACCGTA
>CAZBKS010000491.1:0-2243 GCA_964492475.1 uncultured Syntrophomonas sp.
TACTGATTCGATAATTTTATCGGATCCTCAGCTTTATCCAGTAAAGCATTCAAAGTAGCGCGGATATTATCGTTTATCCGTTTAAATAGACTCATAAACCAACCCCCTTATTCCCCCCATTTTCTGCATCCATTCCAATAGGGAATTTGTAATTATTTTACATACATATACATTTCTATATACTAATTGTTATATCCTTCCTTTATTCCATTAATATTGCTATATTACTTAATAAATCCATAACCGTCGCCGACTTCATAACTCAGGTAGGGAAAAAAGGCGCCTGTTTTAAGTGTTTAAAAAAAGTCGGAACAGATAGATTGAGAATACATTTTCTTAAATATTGGCGCTCGGATCTTATGAAATAAGAGCTGGAATGGTGTTTTTGTGTTTGGTCATTCTATATACAAATGATTGGTGATAGTAAAAAATTACAGCGTTTCTTAACAAAATTTTACAATCTGTCAGGCAGGGAGCAACCGTCCTCACTGTCATCAATTTTGATTGGACTAAAATCTTTGTTATAATTATGGTAACTTAGGCTGATTATGTAGAATATTTAAAAAAGGAGGATTTAGCATATGTCTACTCCCATTTTATTTGTAAGAGAACGCAGCCAGGTAAGTCAAGGAGATAAGAAACCCCGATTTGCAGTAGTAGGTGTGGTGGGAACCGATCTTAAAATTAATGTTAATCACATAAGAAAATCGGAACTTGAACAGATAGCTAATAAAATTGATGGCGAAATAGTCTACCTGACCAGGGAAAAGGAAAATGACGACCAGGACTAGAAAGAACTTAAGAAAGAAGAGGTAATCATTTCATGCCCCTGATTCGTGAAAGAGATAGTAAACGGCTGCATATTAAGAGCAAGTTAATGGGGGAATCCCTGGTGGGCAAAGGCTTCCTGAAATCTCTGGAATATGGGCCGCAATTCAGAGCCCTGCCAGACCTCAATATACTTAAAGTCGGCGGTCAAAGCATCACCGACATGGGAGCCAAAGCAGTACTCCCTATAATCAAAGAAATAGTGCAAAATATGCCCAGGCATAGAATGGTAATCTCCACCGGGGGCGGCACCCGCTCCCGGCATGTATATGCTATTGCTATGGAGCTGGGAATGCCCACCGGGATTATTGCCACTCTGGGCCAGAGCGTATCGGAGCAGAATGCCCTTATGATTTCAACCCTGCTCAACCCCTATGGCGGTATTAAAATAGGCCATGACGATATCCCAAAACTGGCTGCTTACTTAAATCAAGGCTGCATCCCGGTAATACATGGCATGCCGCCTTATGGTTACTGGGAACATCCCCCGGAAGAAGGGCGGCTGCCTCCCAATCGCACCGATGTTGGTGCATTCCTGTTATCAGAGGTTACCGGGGCTAAACAATGTATATATATTAAAGATGTAGACGGCCTGTACACCGACAATCCCAAAGTGAACAGCAGTGCTGAATTCATTCCCCGCATCGGTGCCAGAGAACTGATAGAGCGAGATTTAGAAGATCTGGTGGTAGAACGTATGGTGTTAATATCTATGCTAAATTCAGACAACACCAAGCAGATACAGATAATCAACGGTACTGTAGAAGGGAACATTACCCGCGCCCTAAACGGAGAACATGTAGGCACTATTATCTATAAGGATAACTAAAAGTCCATATCTGCCAGGCAGATGTTTCATTCGATAATGCACTGCTTGCATTATCTTATGTCTCTGGGGGCATTCCCGTCCGGTCCATGTCCATGCAAGCATAAATCCAGAGGGGCTATTGGCAGCAAGGGCTTTGTTTTGATCTGCAGGTTCATCCAACTGCACGTGAACTAATAGATTCCTGTTAGTCCGGCCGCAGACTTGCCATCGACTTCCACCCGCAAGGGTGATTCTGCGTCGCCGCGGGCACCCTTGTCTTTAAGCTAACGGCTACTGCTACCCTCGCCGTTCAGGACTTCCACCCTACAACCAGAGACCATACCGGGAACACAAATAAATAAGTTGGGTACCTGGTACCCAACTTATTGCTGTCTCATAATTAAATTTATTAGCGTCAAATCTGATGCTAGACTTTCTCTGTCCAGCCAAACTTATCTTCAATCTCACCATACTGCATGCCAGTCATGGTGTCATAAATCCTGGCCGCATATTCTCCAATTTTTCCATCATTAATAATAATAATTTTGCCGTCCCAGTTCAGTTCCCCAATAGGAGAAATGACCGCTGCGGTCCCGGTGCCGAAAGC
>CAZBKS010000492.1:0-2241 GCA_964492475.1 uncultured Syntrophomonas sp.
ATTTTTTCCCGGATAAGCCTACCACCCGTTCTTCAGGCAACCATTTCTTATCGGTAGCCACTGGTTTAGAGCAAGCAACTACCCCCCCCCAACAAATTAGCTAATTTGTCAATTATTGCTAATTGGCTTTTATCTTCCAAGCCCTGGCCAACAACTACAAGGGTTTTAGCCGATTCAATATCAGCGCTATCAACAGATTTGTCTTGGCTATGTATAAGTCTGATTGGGGAGGGAAATATGTCTACGTTGAGTCCTTCAATACTTCCCGAACCCTGTTCGGGAACATCGAAGCTTTTGGGGGCAATTGCTATCACTTTGTTTTCGGTGACAATGGATTGCGTTGCTTCGGTAGCGCCGCCTAAAGCATTCCTGGCGCATTCAATCTGTCCATCGGTTAAGGCAATGCTCTTTACATCAGTCAGGCACCCTGCATCCATAAGCTGTGCCAAGCCACCAGCTATTTCTTTGCCTCTTCGATCTGAGGATAAAAGAATTATGTGAGCCGATAGTTTTTGCATAGCCTGTTTCAGCGCCAAAGCCTGTCCTGATGAATCCACTTGATTGATGTTTTCATCATTGATTTTGTATACATGTGCACCTCTGCCAGCCAATATTTCTGCCGAATTATCATTATTTATGGCAATAGCCGCAACACCCGATCCTAATTCCGCAGCCAGCTTACTTCCCGCGGTTAAAAGCTCTTGAGCATATTTGTTGTTGTCACTGTAAATAAGTATCCCTGCCATTTAATTACCTCCAAAAATACCTTCCGCTTGCAAAGCCTTTACTAATTCGTCGACTGTTTTTATCTTTATACCTTTGCGATTCATAATGGGCGCCAAGTTGCTTATTGTTTTGATCTGCCCGCCTGCACTCAACTCAACATCCAATTCACTCAACGAAAGCACATGCTTGGTTTTCTTCCCTGCCTTAAGGATCTGCATTACCGAAGGTATAGGAATTTCATTTATTTCCGCCACTACACTTATGACTACCGGAAATTGTTCAACTTCCACTATTTCCTCACAATTTTCCAAAGCACGAGTTACTCTGACCTTGTTTTCATCCAATACAATTTCCTTGGCATATCCGATTGCAGGTACTCCCAACAACATTGCTACTCGCGAGGCTACTTGGCCGGAATAATTGTCTCCGCTGCCTTCTCCAAACAGAATTATGCCTAATCCTTCAATTCTGTTTAAGGCTGCTGCGAGTACCCGTGCACTTTGAGCACTATCCATATTCTCAAGTTTCGGGTCTATTACCAAAACGGCTTCATCACCGCCTGCTGCCAGGGCCTCTTTAACCGTATCCTCCAGATCTTCATTCCCGGCCGCTAGTACGATGACCTTGCCATCAGTTGCGTCCTTCAACTGAACACCTGCTTCAAGAGCATTTTTATCCAGGTTTCCAAATGTTTTTGGAGCCCCGTCCAATACAGGTTTTCGGTCCCTTATTCTAATCTGTTGAAGATCAGCTATTTGTTTCATCGCTGCCACGATATTCACTGATATATCCTCCTTACCACTCATATCTGTTGAGTACTTAGCTTAACTTTTTGTCGGTCCTACAAATTCCAGACTATCCGAAACGGAACTGTACGCCAGCACCGCCGCCGGGATAATGCCAATCCAGGATCTCTTCTCCGCAGGCAATCAGGCACGTACCGCATTCAAGACATCCGTCAACACTCAGTTCTACCTCCCCAGAAGCATTCTCGCTGTACAGCCCCGCCGGACATACCAGAATGGCATTTTTCAACCGGCTGTTCTTTTCCATGCCAGGCTTGATCTTAATGTGAAATTCCTTGGCTTCCTTAAAAACATCCAACCCCAGTTTGGCTTTCAAACCCATTACTTCCATCATAGTTTTCTTAACCTCCACATATCCTTTGCTATTCCCAACATATTCCCCATCGATACGTGCTTTCTAATGGTCGGGAAGATTCTGTCTTTGGGACCAGCCGGTATTTCATAAAGATCTCTCATGATGTTTCCCGCCAGCTCAGGGTATACCTGAAAATATCGTGGATATTCAAGTACGTCTAAAGCTTCTTTGAAGCTATTGAAATCTTTCATGACAAAACTGTCGTTTAAGATTTTTTCGTATTCTGCTAGACCGGCAGATGTAAAATCATTTTTCTCCTTGGCGCGGATCACTGCCTGGGCGGCATAGTAACCGGATGCCACCGCGTATTCCATTCCTCTAACGGTCACTCCAATGTTCATTGAAAACCCAGCT
>CAZBKS010000493.1:0-2236 GCA_964492475.1 uncultured Syntrophomonas sp.
GTGAATATCTCCAGTATCTTATCAGCCAGCGCATCTTGCTCAACTGCTCCTAATCCCGACCCTACATCAATAATATCGCCTGTACCAGTTGCTTCATCTTCATCGTCTGCCAAAATTGGCATCGCAAACACACATACGATAAGTAGTGCCAGAATCAATATTTTGGATTTTTTCAATTAAATCTCTCCTTTACATTGTTACCCAGTTCATAACCAACTGTACCAGCATTGGCGACCAGAACACTAATACCAGACCAATAATTGCCCAGACGATTATTGTTCTCGCTGCTCTGAAGAATATAGCAGCTATTCCTCCGACAACCAGAATAATAACCGTCAGCGGGGCAATTACTTTGACTGCTACACCGTAAAGAGCATAGGCCATAGTAGACACTTTTGCTATGAAGTCCTCGCTGCTTACAGAAGCTACACTACCAATATCTACGGTATCCAGGGATTCTGCCAGAGCCGGTATCGGCAGTAAAACGAACAGCAACAAAGCCAATATAAATAATAATGAGTTCTTCAAAGTTGTATCCCTCCCGTTAAAAAGACTGCTGCCAATAAGACAACCATAAACGCGTATTCTGTTATCCCCCCTGTCCGTATAAGATTTAATGAATAACTATGTTTTATGGGGTATAAAAAAGGCACTCCCGAAGGTGTCATGGCATCTAAAATCAGATGCGATATATACCCTGCAACAAACAACACCGCAATGGTGTTGGATGCTATCCCTAATAGAAGTAAATAAACTAAAGCAGCTGCCAGCAGCGAATGCCAAAACCCCCTATGCCCAAAAAGGAATTTGACCATAAACGAACCGGGTATCCTTCTCCCTATAGTGGAGTTGGGTTCATCTATATCCGGGAATAATGCCCCTAATCCTGCTACCGCAGCATATCCGATATTAATATCCAAAGCCTGAGTTATCAGGACTCCTGTTAATACCCCTCCGAGTAAATGTGTTTTTCCAGTCATAACAAATCCCCCCTTAAGATTCTGTGGTTTCCAGCGATAACCGGCCGGTGGTAAGCAATAAATACACGTCCTTTTTGTTTAAGACATCTATATCCCATTTATAAGTGGGTAAATCGCTTTTAAAATCCACCTTTGCATCTATGACCGCCAAATCAAAATCATCGCTGATAAGTAGTCGTTTAGCAGAGTATGTATTGGTGGCCACTCTTATATCAAAACAACGCAGTTCGTCTACAATCGTTTTATCAGTGGTAATGAGTAATACCCTGCCCTTAGCGTCAGCAAAGTTTACCTCAGCTTTTAATGGTCTTAATTTTCTGGTTTGTTCAATCGGCATTTTTATGGGCTGATATTTTTTGAAAAGCAGCGCAATATCTTCTGGTTCATTAATCACAAAAATATTGGGATGCTCAATATCTGCTTGGTCTTTGAAGGGCGGCCCAATTACCACTAAATCAAAATCCTTGTTTTCCTTTAAAACTTTGCTCGCCACCGACATCTGTTTAACTGGCATCACATCCCCCAGCTTTTTGATGTGATTTTTTAATGCGTTTTCGCTGGTGATCAGCAATATTTTTATCTCTTATCCCACCTTTCTGTGCCAATTCTGATAGGCACGCGGCCCCAAACAGGTGATTACCACAAGTTTATTAACGGAAAAAGCTGTTCGGATAACCATGTTTTCAAACATAACTTCGTAAGCATTTCCAGGACATCTCTTGATTACTTTCCCTTTTTGGGCAATGGTTTCCAGCCTTTTGCGAATCTTTTCTTCGGGCCAGTCATAGCACTTGAAACAACGTTGTCTAAACCGTTCAACTGCATGATTGCTTACTTTAATCTCCTTCAAAATCTCTTCCATGAAAATTCCTCCTTCCCCGTATATACGGGATATTTGGGGCATAAAAAAAGGCGGTATTTCTACCGCCATAGTGGTGACATGTCTCACTGCTTATAGGTGTTAACCAGTGCTTGCTCTATTAAGAATAAGTTATCTTCCAGGGTAGCCTGTTCTTCTTCACCGATATATTTTAATATACCCTGCAGCATCCCTTGCGCTTCGGCAGATAGGACCGATTCATTGGGTATATGTTTATTAAAAAATAAATCCATTTTCCGATTAAATAGTATACCGCGCCTACCTGGCTTTACTGTAGCTGCTGCCTCTTTAAATGTCATAGGATGATATATCCTGTTTAATAGAGCACTTGGATTGATCGGATCAAAAAGGTAATCGCGTACCCCTAAGTAAAAAG
>CAZBKS010000494.1:0-2232 GCA_964492475.1 uncultured Syntrophomonas sp.
ATGCATTACCTTACACCCTTAATCGATTTATTAAGGTGCTACTGATTATGTGCTGCGATGCCAGCATTCTGAGTTTTGCGAATCCATTCTCATTATGGGTAAAGATTAGAAGAGCACCGGGGACAGGAAAACAAAGAAGAATTCTAAGGGTGGGTGTAAACTCTTTTCATTTTTTGCCTCAATACCTTGGCAGAGCGGGTGCAGGCTGTTATATAAAAGCTGGAATACCAGCTTTTTTGCTTATGGCATGGTTTTTGCCTAAGAAGGTATCAGGTTGGTTCAATAGATAGCTCACATTACTACAGAGTACTAACCAGGCTTCAAGGCGATCTGCCGGTACATTCAACCGGCCATAATGAGGAGAGGAGTGATCAATTGAAACGCAGTTTGCCTTTTGACAGTGAACACGAAATATTCCGCAAGACATTTAGGGACTACGTTGAGAACGAAATTGTCCCCTTCTATGAGCAGTGGGAGGAAGACGGCATAGTTCCCCGGGAAGCATATAAGAAAATGGGGCAGCAGGGCTTTTTATGTCCCTGGTTGGAGGAGGAATTTGGCGGGGCTGGAGCTGATTTTCTTTATTCAGTTATAATCTGTGAAGAATTCTGCCGGAGATCCATAACCAGTTTCTTTACCTTTCTGCACAGTGACATCGTGGCACCTTATATAGCAGCTTTTGCTTCAGATGAACAAAAAGCCCGCTGGCTGCCCGGCTGCGTTAGCGGGGATACCATCCTGGCCGTTGCAATGACCGAACCAGGTGCGGGTTCCGACCTGGCGGCAATGAGGACCAGAGCAGTAAAAGATGGCAATGAGTATATTATCAATGGATCCAAGACCTTTATTTCCAATGGCATACTGGCTGACCTGGTTATTGTAGCAGCAAAGACAGACCCGGCAGCAGGGCCGAAAGGGGTGAGCCTTTTTGTAGTTGAAAGAGACACCCCTGGTTTTGAGAGAGGCCGGAAGATTTCCAAGATAGGTATGCACGCTCAGGATACAGCGGAGCTTTTTTTTGACAACTGCCGCATACCCTCAGCTAACCTGCTGGGGAAAGAAGGTCAGGGTTTTATGTACTTGATGCAGAAGCTGCAGCAGGAGAGACTGGTGGCGGCCATCATTAATCAAGGAATGGCCGAGCGCTGCCTGGAATTAGCACTGGATTATGTGAAAGAACGCAGCCTGTTTGGAAAAACCTTGAGCAAATTCCAGAATACCCAGTTTACCCTGGCTGAAGTTGCTGTAGATATACAGCTGGGAAGGACTTTTATTGATCAGCTAATACTGCAGCACATGTCGGGAAACAACATTGTTCATGAAGTAAGTATGGCTAAATACTGGATCTGTGAAATGGCTAACCGGACTGCTACGCGCTGTCTGCAACTGTTCGGAGGCTATGGATACTGTAAGGAATATGAAATATCCAGGCTGTTTGCCGATGCTCGCGTACAAACCATATATGCCGGTACCTCGGAGATTATGAAAGTGATCATCAGTCGGGGATTGGGATTGTGATAGAGGCAGAGCAACTATCACCGCCAAATGAACATTAATAGGTTTTAGATAATGATGGAGTGTTTTCGATAATGCTTGGATAATAACATACCACCAAGGGAGGAGTTGTAATAAATGAGAAAAGTAGTGGTTTTGGGATTAGGGCATACCAACTTCTGTTTTAATTCCCCTAAAACCGGGGTGGAAATGCTGGCTGAAGCATCTGTGGAAGCCATCCTGGATTCCAATCTAACCCCCAGGGATATACAGTCAGCCTATATTGGTAATGTACTGGGAACCTTCTGCGAGGGTCAGGCCACGGTATCACAGTTTGCATGTGATGATATTGGCTGCTCGAACATCCCTGCGATTAGATATGAAGGAGCTTGCGCATCAGGAAGCATAGCTGTTCGAGAAGCTTTTATGTGGGTGGCTTCTGGGTTTTACGATGTGGTACTGGTCGGTGGAGTTGAAAAAGCAACTGCTATGGGCACCTCGCTGGCGACCCGAACCTTCTGCATGGGTACCGATAGTAAATATGAATTTGGAACGGGCCTAACTTTCCCGGGTTTTTTCGCTCTGTTAACTCGTCTTTATGCCACCCAATACAACCTGCCGCTGTCCAGACTCAAGGAACAGATGGCATCGGTATCGGTACAGTCACACAAATATGGTATGAAGAATCCTTATGCACAGATTATACAGGAAATAGGTGTAGATGATGTTTTGAAATGC
>CAZBKS010000495.1:0-2227 GCA_964492475.1 uncultured Syntrophomonas sp.
GTCATGAAGTTCGCATATGTCTATATCCTTGGGGGTCAACCCGGCCATCTTGTAAGCTTGTTGTGAAGCCAGTTCACGAGCTCTGAGCCTGGGAAGGTACTGGAATTGAGAACTCAGCTTACCGGAGGAAGCCTGACCGATTCCGGTAATGTAAACCGGTTTATCGGTAAGCTTTTTAGCTGCCTCTTCGGAAGCCAGGATAACTACAGCTGCTCCGTCCGAGAATGGACAGGCATCATGCAGTTGTATGGGGGTGGTCACCATAAAGCTTTTTAGAACATCCTCTTTGCTTATTTCCTTATGAATCTGGGCATTGGGATTTTTCATACCATATTCGTGGGATTGAACGGATACCGCTGCCATCTGTTCTTTAAGTCTCTCCAGAGGTATTCCATATTTATCTGAATACAGGTGGGCCAGTAAAGCAAACGCAGCTGGAAATGTAAAGCCGGCCGGGAACTCGTAATGGCCGTCTCCAAACATGGCAAATGTTCGGGTCGCCAATGCAGTCCCCATAGCAGTTGCTCGTTCCACACCCCCTACCAGTACAATGTCATAATAGCCTGAGGCTACCCACATGACGGCATCTCTTAAAGCCATACTTCCTGAAGCGCAGGCACCTTCAAACCTGGAGGCGGGAACATTAAAACAGCCAATGTCGTTGGCAAAGAATGACTGCACCATTCCCTGCCCTTCTGCAAAGTCTCCCAGGACATTTCCAACATTAATAGCTTGAATATCTTTAGGTTTTAAGTTTGATTCAATGATTGCATCCATAGCTACCTCAGATAGCATTTCTACAGATGTCTTAGGCGAGTTAAAACAAAATTTATTATGCCCCCCACCTAGCACAGCAACTTTTCTCATATTTATTCCTCCTTTTGGATTTATAACATTTCTCATTTCATTCCTAGTTGTTGAAAATGTTCCATTCTATTTGGCAGCCATACGGATGGCCCCATCCAGGCGTATTGTTTCTCCGTTTAACATGGGATTTTCAATAACCTGTTGTACGAACATGGCAAATTCCTGGGGTTTTCCTAACCTGGAGGGGAAAGGCACCATTTTACCCAGAGATTCTTGAACATTTTCGGGAAGTCCGGCCATCATTGGGGTTTTAAAGATTCCCGGCGCAATGGTACAGATCCGTATTCCATCCCCGGCAAGATCCCGAGCTACAGGCAGGGTTAAGCCTACCATAGCAGCTTTGCTGGCCGCATATGCAGCTTGACCGGTTTGCCCGTCAAATGCTGCAATAGAAGCGGTATTAATGATTACCCCTCTTCCGTCTTCATCATTCAGTTCATTCTGGAGCATTTTATCTGCAGCCAACCGCATTACATCAAAAGGCCCAATCAAGTTAACCTCTATGGTTTTTCTAAAGGTGTCCAGGTTATGAGGTCCTTTCTTACCCGTGATTTTCATGCCTGGAGCTATGCCGGCGCAATTTATAACGATATCTATCCGCTGGAATTGTTCCAATGCAAAGTTGACGGCTGCCTCAACCTCCTGGGAAGCGGTAATATCTGTCTTGAAAAATGCAGCACTTGTTCCTAGTTCTTTGGCCAGCGAAGTCCCTCTTTCTTCATTCAGGTCCAGCAAAACAACCCGGGCACCTTTCTCAACCAGCATCCTGGCAGCAGCTTCTCCCAGTCCTGAAGCGCCACCCGTGATAATAGCAGTTTTTCCCTCTATCTTCATGCTCTATTGCTCCTTCCTGATATTGTATTAAGGTAAGTGACTTATCATAAACTAGAGTCCCAAACCTCTGCTGATAACCAGTTTCATTACTTCGGATGTACCTGCGTAGATCGTCTGAACTCTCGCGTCAGTCCACATCCTGGAAATCTCATATTCTTTACAGTAACCGTAACCGCCAAACAGTTGCAGACAGCGTGATGCTACCCGGTTTTCCATCTCGCAAATCCAATACTTGGCCATACTGACTTCCTGAACCACATTTTTACCCTGCATATGTTGAAGCACCAGTTGGTCAACAAAACTACGGCCCACCTGAATCTCGCTGGCTATTTCAGCCAAGGTAAACTGGGTATTCTGGAATTTACTTAGAGACTTTCCAAAGAGATTTCTTTCTTTGACATAATCCAGGGTTAACTGCAGACAGCGTTCAGCCGATACCTGTGCCACCAGGGAAACCATAATTCTTTCCTGCTGCAGCTTTTCCATGAGACATTTAAATCCGTTTCCTTCTCCCCCCAGCATATTC
>CAZBKS010000496.1:0-2226 GCA_964492475.1 uncultured Syntrophomonas sp.
AAATGATAAGATGGAAATTGGGTGCTTGGATAATGTATAGTGAAAGATAGTTGAATGCAAATCGTAGCTGAATAAAAGGAGGTATAAAGGGTGAATAATTTTACCTATCATAATCCAACCAAAATATATTTTGGCAAAGATACCATAAAAAACATTGGCCGGGAGTTGCGGCAAAATGGTATAAGAAAGGTATTGCT
This sequence comes from uncultured Syntrophomonas sp., assembly GCA_964492475.1. Lineage (GTDB taxonomy): Bacteria > Bacillota > Syntrophomonadia > Syntrophomonadales > Syntrophomonadaceae > JAAYJK01. The sequence continues at coordinate 198 of CAZBKS010000496.1, forward strand.
GGTCTGCGGACGTCAATCTATATTTTCTACCGGGGTTTATGATCGAGTATCATCTTCTCTGATAGGATGGCATGTGGATTTCGTCCGCTTCAGCGGCGTGCAGTCCAATCCCGTTTTAAGCAAGGTTCAAGATGGTATACGATTAGCCCGCCAAGAGGAGGTGGATGCAGTTCTGGCCGTAGGCGGGGGGAGCGTTTTTGATTCCGCCAAGGCCATAGCCGCAGGCGTTAAGTATGACGGAGATGTTTGGGATTTATTTGCCGGCCGGGCTCAAATAGAAGATGCACTGCCGATTTTTGGGGTATTGACCATATCCGCCACCGGCTCTGAAATGAATGGCAATGCGGTTATTACCAAAGCCGATGAAAACAAGAAGTGGGGCACAGGCTCCCGGCATTTATACCCCCGGGTGTCAATTATTGATCCTGAGTTTCAGGCTTATCTTTCGGCCCGGGATACTGTGAATTCAGCAGTAGATATTTTAAGCCATGTTTTTGAACTGTATTTTGATGGCAGCAAAGATGTGGAGCTGATGCAGGAATATTCAGAGGCCATTATCAGAACGGTGATGAAAAACATAAAAATTTTACTGGCCGATCCGGCTGACTATGAAGCACGTGCCCAGATAGCTTGGGCGGCCACCCTGGCCTTGAATAATTCCAATGGAACGGGGAGAAGAGGCGGGGACTGGGCATCGCACGATATGGAGCACAGTATAAGCGCTTTTTACAATGTTGCTCATGGGGCTGGTCTGGCGGTAGTAACTCCGGCCTGGATGCGTTACGTGTATAAGGAAGATCTGGCAACTTTCGCCCGTTTTGCGGAAAAGATTTTTGGCATCACTGAAGGGACCGAGGAGGAAAAGGCCCTGCAGGGCATTAATAATCTGATTGAATTTTTCCAGGAAATTGGGGCGCCAACTACCCTAAAAGAACTGGAGGTAAGGTACGAGGATCTGGTGAAGATGGCTGAAAATGCAGTGCAGCAAAGGCCTCTGGGAAGATTGAAAAAATTGCAAAAAGAGGATGTCCAGGCCATTTACCAGTTGGCCTGGGATCTGGGGACTGGTTCGCTGTCCTGCTAAAAGACGGTGAGACAGCGGAACCTATAACGTGTCCTGCTGTTCTATTGGAAAGGAGGATTTTTATTTATGATACTATGGGGAGCTAAAAGCAAACTGACGATGGCGCTGGTGCTGCTTGGTACCTGGCTGATGCTGATGACGGTTCCGTTGCTGGCCAGTACCGGCAGTACTGACCAGCCGGTTCAGCTTTACATGAATGAAGAGCAGCTATACAGCGATGTGGAGCCGGTGATAATAAATGGACGCACCCTGGTGCCATTAAGGGTTATTTCCGAAGCCAGCGGGGCTGAGGTGGATTGGGATGACAATAGCAAGACGGTTATCGTGAGCAGTCAGGGTGAAGCGGGTGAAAACCTGCAGATAACTATCGGGATTGGATCGGAAACGGCAGCCATTCTAGAAGGCGGTCTGGTTCGGCAAAGCATTCTGGATGTGCCGGCTCAAATAATTGACAGCCGTACCATGGTGCCGGTCAGGTTTCTGTGCGAAACTCTGGGGCTCAGTGTTTCCTGGGACGGAGATAAGCGAATAATATATCTGTCCAGGGCCAGTGATAATTCCATGAGCATTCAGGTTGCTCCGGAAGAAGTAAAATATGAAAATGAGTGGATAGATGTAAACCTGCAAATACCGGTTGTAAGTGGTCTGAACGATACCGTGCTGCAGGAGGATCTGAATAATAGCTTGGAAGATGATGTACTGCAATTTAAGAATAGCCTGGAAGCGGAAGCCCAGGAGTACTACCAGGACTCCCGGGATGGAGAATTGCATTTCTGGCCCTATGCTGCTTATACCAGCTATCGGGTAGCTTATAATAATAATAATATTCTGAGCATAAGTATGGATTACTATCAATATACCGGGGGTGCTCATGGTTATACCAGCCGGATTCCATATAATTATGACCTGTTGAGTGGAGAAGAGATAAAACTGAGTGATCTTTTC
>CAZBKS010000497.1:0-2214 GCA_964492475.1 uncultured Syntrophomonas sp.
CAATGTGCCAGGGGCCGGAGCTGCTGGCAATTGGGTTTCAGTAAGTACTTGTTCTATTACTTCTTCTTCCTTTTCCGTTTCCTCTGTTGACGTGCTGGCTGATTTGGTGGTGAATTCAAAAGTATATTCTTCACCAAGCGTACTGCCATTATTGGCAGTAACATCCCCGCCGATTTTTACTACGTAAGATGTATTGGTTTTTAGATCGTTCAAAGTCAAGGCTAACCTACGCACTTTATCTCCGGTTTCCGTCTTGCCTTCTCCGATATATTCGTAATCATAAGATATGGATTTGCCGGAAGCTTCTTCATAAACTTTGATTTGGGCCACATTTGAACTCAAGTTTTCATCTATGCCTTTGCTGAAGTCCAAATACAGTATGGTCTGTTCGGGAGACCGATCCACTCCGTCAAATACCAAGGTCATTCCGCCGCTGGTGCCGTTACTGCTGTCAAGGGTTGCTGCCGGTGAGGTCAGGGTGACAGTCAGGTCCCCTGCCCCAGCTTCCGCCGGCATCGGGGCGACCGCCAAACTGAAAGCAATCACCGCTATTATAGCCAGAGTATGTACGGTCAAATTAGCCTTTCTTATCTTTATCAACGTAAAACCCTCCTTTTTCTACAGTTCACACAATTCCGGTGAGGCTCATAAAGCCCTATACTTGAAACTCAGATCCCGCAGCACCCACCTCTCTTTATACTTTGTAACGAATAATTCAATCTTTTACGAGCCATGGCCCAATATCTCCAGCTTCAACTTGTCCCAGACAGACTTTATAAAAAAACAAAAAGGCCATTTGCGAAAAAACACAACTGACCTTCATCATGACTAAAAAAGCTAAACCCACAAAGAGTTTAGCCCAGGTGCATACATAAAAGATTGTCAATTTCCTTTCCGCACTGGGAGGCATAGCCGTTTCCAGCTATACCCTACGGCCCAGGGACCATCGTTATAAACTTTAGGTCCTGAGGCTCGAAAATTGTTTGATATTATTCATTTAATTTTGTTTTATATTGCTTATATTCGACACAGCTCGTGCTAAATCCTTGTTAAACTCAGGTTTTTTATTTTTTTTACCGTGATTAGTGTTACTGGTATTGATAAGTCTGAGATTTATCAGCAGGGACTTATCGCTAATTATTTTAGGACCCATCCTTCATGCAGCCTTGATTACCTGTAATCACAGCCCAACCCCTATAATAAAACCATATCTGCAGCCGATAAAAAACTGGGAAACATTGCTCAGGATTCCTCTGCTGCCTTCGCCCATAATATTAGCCCCGCTCTACTCCCTAAGTCAGTATTAGAACTCACAGGATTTGACCGTGCGGGGAAATGGTATCACATCCCTTATATTGCTTACTCCGGTTATATACATGATAAGTCTTTCAAAACCGAGTCCGAAACCAGCGTGTTTGACTCCTCCGTATTTTCTGAGCTCCAGGTACCACCATAAATCCTCTTTGGTCATGCCCATTTCTTCCATCCTTTTTTCCAATTGCTCGGCTCTTTCTTCCCTTTGACTGCCGCCTATTATTTCTCCTATTCCCGGAACCAGGAGATCCATGGCCGCTACCGTATTTCCATCATCATTCTGCCGCATATAAAAGGCTTTTATTTCTTTGGGGTAGTCAGTCACAAATACCGGTTTCTTAAATATCTTCTCGGTCAAGCATCGTTCGTGTTCGCTTTGGAGATCAGCTCCCCATTTTACCGGGTATTCAAATTCTTCTCCCGAATTCTGAAGGATTTCTACAGCCCGGGAATAGGTAACATGGACAAAGTCAGAATTCAGCACGTTTTGCAGCCGTTCCATGAGGCCTTTATCAACAAAGTCATTGAAAAAGGTCATCTCTTCAGGTGCTTTTTCCAGTATATAAGATATCACAAACTTCACCATATCCTCTGCCAGTTTCATGTCGTCCTGCAGATCGGCAAAAGCTATTTCCGGCTCAATCATCCAGAATTCCGCGGCATGGCGGGCAGTATTGGAATTTTCAGCTCTGAACGTTGGTCCGAAGGTGTACACGTCTCTAAATGCCAATGCGAATGCTTCCGCCTCTAATTGCCCGCTAACCGTAAGATTAGTCCTGCGGCCAAAGAAATCCTGGGCATAATCTATTTCTCCCTGCTCATCCCGGGGAGGATTGTGGGGGTCGATGGTGCTTACCCTGAACATCTCCCCTGCTCCTTCTGCATCGCTGGCAGTGATAA
>CAZBKS010000498.1:0-2204 GCA_964492475.1 uncultured Syntrophomonas sp.
AAGAGAAACTGAGAACCCCGGAGGAAGCTGTAAAGGTAGTCAAATCCGGTGACTGGGTGGATTATATGTTTTTCAATGCCCAGCCCAAGGTGTTGGATAAGGCCCTGGCCAGGAGAAAAGAAGAGCTGTTCGGTGTTCACATTAGAAGCGCCATATCTTTGCCTCCTTTTCCGGAAGTGCCGACCTGCGATCCCACCATGGAACATTTCCAGTGGGACAGCTGGCATTACAGCGTCTGGGATGCCAAGCTGGCGGACCAGGGTATCTGCAGTTTTTCGCCTCTGTTGTACCATGAGGTTCCTGGATACTACAGGAATCGGGAAGTAGAGGTAGATGTGGCTATGCTGCGGGTATGTCCCATGGATAGATTTGGTTATTTTAACCTGGGCATTAATGCCTCCCATTGTGAGGCAGTGATAGAGAATGCCAGAATAACTATAGTAGAAGAAAATGAAACTATGCCTTATGTATGCGGTGGTAATGGACACCAGATTCATATATCGGAAATAGACTTCATCGTACGGGGGGAAAATGAACCCATGGCCAATGCTCCGATATTGGAGGCCACCGAAGCTGAAAGAAGTATTGCCGAACACATAATGGAAGATATCCATGACGGATGCTGTATCCAGTTGGGCATAGGTGGTCTGCCCAATTACCTGGGCAAGCAGATTGCGGCCGCCGGATTAAGGGATTTGAGTGTTCATACCGAGATGATGGCTGATGCCTATGTGGAAATGTGGAAAAATGGCTGTATCACCGGCCGAAAGAAAGAAATTGATCGCAAACGGATAGTCTGTACCTTTGCCCTGGGTTCTCCCGAACTGTATGAATTTATGGATCGAAATCCCATGATTGCCTGTTACTCAGTGGATTACACTAATGATCCGGCGGTAATTGCCAGAATCTCCAATATGGTGTCCATAAACGGCTGTCTGGAAGTTGATTTTTACGGACAGGTCACATCTGAAATGCAGGGACCCCGGCAGATTACCGGCACCGGGGGACAGTGGGACTTTGTTCTGGGTTCCTATCATTCCCCGGGAGGAAAGAGCTTTTTGTGCACCTCTTCCACCTTCAAGGACAAAGAGGGAAAGCTGCAGTCCAAGATTAAACCTTTTCTGACTCCCGGCGCAGCCTGTACGGTTTCCCGACAGCTAACTCATTACGTGGTTACAGAATACGGCAAGGCTTTAATGAAGTGTCAATCGATCTGGAAGAGGACCGAGAACCTGATTGATATTGCCCATCCGGATTTTCGCGATGAACTGATCAAAGAGGCTGCCAATTTAGGATTTTGGAAAAGAACCAATAAAATTGAACCTTGAGACGCGGTTTGATATTATAAAGAAGACATATGCGCGAAACAGGGGGTATCATTCTAAAACCCCTTTCCGGTATCCCGGCTCATTTATCTTACAGACGGCTGCTTAAAATGCTGCGCTAAGAAATGAGTCGGAGAATCCCGGTTGGCAGAGAGTAGCTATTATCTGCGATCTGCTCAAATGTTATCCAGTTTAGGGGGGGGAGAGTATTGAATTATTGGCGGGAATACAGCAGCAAATTGGTATCTGCGGCTGAAGCAGTAGGGGTAATCAAATCTGGAGATTGGATTGACTATGGATCGATGAATGGGCAGGTCATCAGTCTGGATAAAGCTCTGGCCGAGAGAAAAGATGAACTTGAAGACATCAAGGTATGGAACCTTTTGAACAGTTTTCCAGCCCGGATTTTAGAAGTTGATCCGCAGGGAGAGGTCTTTACCTGGAATACCTGGCACCTTTCCGGTCGAGATCGCGACCTGATAAAAACCGGGCGTCCAGTTTATTATTCCCCCATCCGTTATTATGAACTACCCAGGTATGTAAGGGAACATATTGATCCCCTGGCTGTGGCTATGCTGCAGGTAGGACCTATGGATGAACACGGTTATTTCAATTTTGGCCCCCAGGGCTCTCATACCCGGGCGGTTTGTGATCGAGCCAAAGTAATCATGGTGGAAATAAACCGGAATATGCCCCGCTGTCTGGGGGGATATGAAGAGGCCGTTCACATATCGGAAGTTGATTATATAGTGGAAGGAGATAATCCATCCATGGTGCAGCTTCCGGCTGCTTCGTTCAGTGAAGTGGATAAGAAAGCGGCAGGATTTATTATCGAGGAAATGCGGGATGAATGCTGTATACAGCTGGGAATTGGGGGAA
>CAZBKS010000499.1:0-2198 GCA_964492475.1 uncultured Syntrophomonas sp.
AGCCAGACCAGATCTGACTGAAGCTGAAACTGTAGTGTCCGGTGGACGTGGATGTAAAGGCCCGGATGGAATCAAGCTGGTTGAAACTCTGGCTGACATGCTGGGAGCAGCTGTTGGTGGGTCCCGTGCATCAATCGACTCAGGATGGTTAGGACATGAACTGCAGGTAGGTCAGACTGGAAAGGTTGTCTGTCCCAATCTGTATATTGCAGCTGGTATTTCCGGTGCTATCCAGCATCTGGCTGGTATGTCCTCCTCCAAGTTTATTGCGGCTATTAATACTGATCCTGAAGCTCCCATATTTAACGTATCAGATTTTGGTGTAGTAGCGGATCTATTCAAAGTAATACCTACACTTTGTACAGAACTGAAAAAATAGTCATTCTGGCAGGGGTGAGGAAAGGGTTTTTACTGGATATACCAGTGGTATATCCAGTAAAACCAGCTGTATTTAAGGAGGGAATTGTACAATGATTTTTGGATTTCATCCAATAGAAGGTGGCTATGATGTCCCTATGCGTATGGTAGGGGCAAACATTCCCTACGAATGGCTGATTTATATCTTAATGTTTATACCCATTGGTATTTTTCTTTATGGATTTTATAAAAGATTCCAGGTTTGGACGCTGGCAAAAGGTGAATTGCATCGCAATGACAGAATCGGTGAAAGAATAGTTTCATTACTACTGTACAGTTTTGCCCAGGCCAAAGTAATTAAAAAGCCCTTGGCAGGGTGGATGCATTTTCTTTTGTTCTGGGGATTTTTGGTGCTGGCTCTGGCGGCCGGAGTAGATGCCTCTCATTACTGGCTGGGATTCCCGCATATTGAGGGTCATTCCTATATATACTTCTCAGCCGTAGTTGACGTACTTGGTTTCCTGGCTTTAATTGGAATTATAGTTCTGGCGGTAGTCAGGTATGTACAAAAACCAGACCGCTTAAATGATACCAAAACCTCAGATGGATGGGTTATATTACTCATATTTGCAATACTATTAACCGGTTTCTTTATAGAAGGTTTAAGAATAGCGGCACAGACTATCCAGTCAACAACTCTGGCTCAAATTGCCTATGAGCAGCAGGCATCTCCTATTGGCTGGATCTTTGCTCAGTGGTTTGTAAACACTCAGTCATTTGTTAATGGGCAACTGGAATCAATTCTTATGTGGCATCGGGTTCTCTGGTGGTTCCATATGGGTATTGCATTCTTGTTCGTTGCCTTGCTTCCGTTCACCAAACTGTGGCATATAATAGCCAGCATGCTCAACTATACTTTCCGGGATTTGGAACCTTCCGCGTGCCGCATGGTAGAGAATATAGAGGAAGCGACATCTTTTGGTGTTGAAAATATTGAAGAGTTTGGTTGGAAAGATTTACTGGATTTGGACGCCTGTATCCGCTGTGGAAGATGCCAGGAAAACTGCCCGGCATTTAACACCGGGAAAGCACTGAATCCCAAAATTACTCTTATCCAGGCCATGAAACAACATCTGGATGCTAAAGCTCCTTATCTGATTGCTGCCAAGGATGCTCCTCATGATGAAGCTGAGATGGTAGCTATGACCGAAGAAGCTGAAGAAGCAGTTAATCCGATGGAACAGAGCCTGCTTTATGATGTGGTTACTACCGAAGTAATCTGGGATTGCACCAATTGTCGTGCCTGTATGGAACACTGCCCGATGTTTATAGAGCATATTCCCAAGATTGTTGAGATGCGTAGAAACCTGGTTATGTGGCAGGGCGACATGCCTGGTGAAGCACAGGCGGCATTTACCAATATGGAACGCAACTACAACCCCTGGGGTGTTGGTTGGGCCAGCCGTGCTGAATGGTTAAACGAAAGAGGAGTCAGAGATATCGTTAACCTGTTATCTGAAGACGGTAAAGAATTTGAATATCTTCTCTATGCAGGATGTGCGGTATCCTTTGACGATCGCTATAAGAGAGTTGGAGAGGCCCTGGTAAGATTGCTCAACGAAGCCGGAATTTCTTTTGGTTATTTGGGAACCGAAGAGTTCTGCTGCGGTGATTCTGCTCGAAGGCTGGGTAATGAATACTTATACCAGACATTGGTACAGCAGAATCTCGAATCGTTTAACAACTATGGGGTTAAGAAGATCATCGTAGTTTGTCCGCATGGTTATAACGCCTTGAAGAACGAATATCCCCAGATGGGCGGCAAGTACGAAGTATATCAT
>CAZBKS010000500.1:0-2192 GCA_964492475.1 uncultured Syntrophomonas sp.
GGTCAATGGTTTTGCACAAATGGGATAAAGTGATTTATCGGGAGCAATCTGAACATATATAATAAGCTGGATTATATGAAAAGAGACCGATTAAGCAAACGTCAGCAGGAACGACTGTTAATAGTTGCAAGATAAGCTAAGGAGGATCAAAATGAACAGTGAGCAATTGATAAAAGGTAATCCGGAAATATTTAAGCTTATACCCGGTGATATTGACCATTTGTATCGGCGCTCCGGGCTCAGCGGGAACAATCTGTCATCTTTTCGTTATAATGCTGAGCAGGCTGCAGTCAGCACTCCTTCCGAAGCATTTAAAGCATTGACTGAAAGCCCCTGCCTGGGAGAGGTTGCCAAGAGATTATTAGAACCTGATTTTAAGATCGAGTTCAATAGTGGAGGTGGCAGTTCAGCCGAAGACAAATACTACGCTTTGCTGGGCGGTGGGGATCAAAGCGTTTTAGCTCAGCTGGTAAACTCTGAGGGAGAGATATTACTACTGTTCTTCCAGAACTGGACAGCTTTCCTGGAATGGTGGACCGGGGCTTATGCCTCCCAGGGTATGGGAGGTTATAAGGCAGTATTCCCCGGTATCATGGAAATAGAGGTTTTGGTTTGTGCTGTCCACTGTATAGATATTTATCGCCGGGCTTATATGGAAAGCATGCTGGATTACCGCGGCGGAGTAGATTTGTCATTGACTACCGGGGATTATGTTGAGCTTCTGAAACGTTCACTGGCCAGCGGAGATAAACGCTGGCTGTTACCTACCGTCTTTGAGCTTACTCCGGGGCTCAAAAACAGCAAAATCGCCTTAAAGCCAGAACATATCAAGGAGATAGAGGATATCGGTTTTGTTACTAGTAATGAAGGCGTTATAACCCTGGCTGAAAGATCCAGGATAATGGGCACGGAATTTATCAGCAGCTGGATGGGGTCGATAAGTTTACAGGCCAGCACTCTGAGGGACGGAGAAGAACGCAATCTTTCCCGGGCTTTCCTGGCAGTAACCGGATTTGCCAATCATCTGTTTTCCTTTGAAATTAGGTCTGATGGAGACACCCGTTTCCGGCATCAAGCCAGCACCTTATCCGAACTTCTGCAAACACTGGTAAAATGGATGGAGGCATTAGAAAAAGCAACCGGCAAAAATGCCGCTCCAACTCAAAAGAATGAAATAAAGGAAGTAAAAGCAAAATTCTGTGGCCAGTGCGGCAGGGAAATCACGCCGGGCAAGAAATTTTGCAGTAATTGCGGGACGCCAATATGAAAGTGGTGATGCATGGTGAATAATCTGAAATTTTGTCCGAATTGCGGAGCCGAACTGGTAGCAGAGGATAGGTTTTGCGGTGACTGCGGTTTTGATATCACCTCTATGCCAACTGCTGAACCTGATTCCCAGACATCTGCCGGCCAAACAACTCAAAATCCGGTTGAAACTCCGGCCACTGTCAATCAGCAGCCACCTGCCCCGATTCGGCAGTACCCAACCTTGGAAACAGGTCAGGATTCCGTTCAGCGGTTTCCGTCCGTCCCGTCAGAAAAATTAGGCCGCAAGGGGAGCGGCAACCAAGGTGCTTTGCTGATAATGGTTTTATTGCTGGCGGTTCTATTCCTGGGTGGAGGAGCACTTTACTGGTGGCTCGACCGGGGAAAGGAACCGGAGGCCGAAACCTTTGCACCTTCATCCTCCGATGGAACCCCAATGCCATCAGCTGACCAGGGTGGGACCACCAATGCCGCTGGGCAGAAAGGCAATCTTGGGGATATTGATCTAACCCGGGCTTCCACCTATCTTTCAGAACCAGGCTTGAAATGTACCTTTTATGTAAACTATCCGGATGGAACTGCGGGAATAGTAGAACGCGTCAGCGGGCAGGCAGTTCCCAACGAGGCGGTAAGAGTGAGTGAAGTGGAAACAGGCATTGATCAGGGTGAGGAATTTGGTTACGGGATTCATTATGTTGAGAGGGCGGATGGAACCTACCACATTTTTGATGAAACTCCCTATGAAATCATGCCGGTCCTGAAGAATAATTTAAGCATCGGCCAGACCTGGAACTACCAGAATGAGTTCGGTCAGATTGTATGGACGGTCTTAGATATAGGTGTTGATCTTGATCTTGTTTTTACAGTTTTTGAAAATTGACTGTTGATACAGGTGGATTCTCAGGCGGAAGATTTTTACTATATTA
>CAZBKS010000501.1:0-2180 GCA_964492475.1 uncultured Syntrophomonas sp.
AGCCAGTCAATATGGTTTTTATTCTCATATGGTAAAAATCAATACTTTTTGGCTACATGGAAAGAGAATGGCTAGCTTACTTTATTAGGTACTTTCAACTATTTTATTCAATTTCGTAGGTGGACAGATGGCTAGCTGACGCCGCCACGACTATGTTATTATGTCACCCTGAGAGAGCGCAGCGATCGAAGGGTCTGTTCAAAGCAAGGTCAATTAATTGGTATGTCGCAATGAACTTTTCTGATTTGCATAAATCGTGGGTGACAGATGCTTCACTTCGTTCAGCATGACATGATGATGGATATGTTTTTTCTTCTCTGGACTAGTAATTATCTCGTAGAGCAGGGGACTTTTAAGCCATTGGTTGAGAGTTCGAGCCTCTCCTCACCCTCTCTAATTAGATTCTTGCTTTTACTCATTGGCCTTTTTTATAATCAACCTTTTTAATGTCCAAGAGTATGTAGTATTTTGTAAAGCAAAACCACACACGTCCCATCCTTCATTTCCATAATTGTTTATAACATTTATTGTAAAGAGTAAGTAATTGTTAGCCCATTTTTCTGAACTTTGTTTGGATTTGTATTCAGGAGAGTATAATTTATCTAGGATAAATCTTTGTTTAAAAACTTCAATACCATTATTTTTCGTAATGCAAATATACGGTTCACGTATAATTTCTGCTTCAATTATTATATATTCCCACTTTTGCATATTTTTCCTCTCTTTGACTACTAATGCTTTCGATAAGCAAATAGTTATCGAAAGCATTACATTTCTTTAGTCTTTTTGTTATGCATTATAGCAATGAAAGTATAGAAAGTCATAATTTTTTAACTGTTGATATTATTGATTTATTTTCCTTTACGCAAATTTTTCCAAAATTACTGCCATTTTCCTGTTATTCTTCTACTAATAAGTTATTCATAGAACTTTTATACTATTTTGCAATAAAAATGCAACGTTTTTTTATCTCCTTCTCGGTTGCACTATGGCTTTCTATCAGGTGGATAAACTACTTCATTTTTGTAAACAAAAATTATTCTGCAAGGTGGCTTAGTGGTAGAGCAGGGGACTCATAAGCCCTTGGTCGTGGGTTCAAATTCCTCCCTCGCCGTCTTTTTATGCCCCCATATCTGGGGAATTCAGCAAAATTATAGTAATAATCGCCATATATCGGAATATTAACAAGCCTTTTTAAGTCAGGGGACATAATCCCTGGATCATCAAATTCTTTATTTCAATATCTCCTGCAGCAGCGCCAATGTGGCCTCTTTGGGATTCAGGAATTCCTGGTTGACCGGACCCACGCAGGCCGGGCAGCCAAAGCTGCAGGAACATTGCTGGATGACCGATTGCGCGTTGTGCAAAATGTCGTTGTATTTTTCATAGAGCGCTGCGCTCAAACCGATCCCACCCGGGAAGGCATCATACAGCATGACCACGGGCTGATAACCGGCCGGTTTCCAGCGCGGCTCCACGAACAAACCCATATCACGCAGATCGCACATTAAATAGAGCGGTGCCAGATGGCTGAAAACGTAACCTAATCCGTTCAAACCGGAGTGGATGCGCACGGTCTGCTCCACCCGCTGATGGCAGGCCTCGCATAACGTGATGAGATTGGAAGCGGCATTCGCCTGAAGCGGATCGGCAAAGGTGCGAAATGGTTTTTTATGATGCACATGCAAGCCGCCCTGTTTTCCGCACAGCGTGCAGCGCTGCTGATCACGCAGGAGGATGGACTGGCGGATATGTTCCCACTGCGGGCCATAATCATTGGGATCGCTGTACCACAGGGCGCTCTTGCGCAATGTTTCCACCGTGCTTTCTGCGATCACCATCCAGAAAGCTTGTGTGTTCAGGTTAGAAACGGGCAGATCAAGGGGAACGGTTTCGAAGATCTCGTTATTTGCCCAATCCAATTTGTCATATCCGACCACCTGGCTGGCCACGGTCACGTTCCCGAAGAAAAATCGGCTGTTTTCTTCGCTTGTACTGTTTAACGTATTTTGTATTTCGATATCCTGCTGTTCTTTGGGATTGGTGTAATAGGGGAAGTCACCCTTCTCCAGCAATACTTTATGTTCCTCCAGCGCCAGGTTCTGCACCAGATAGGTTTCGCCTTCCTGCAGGTAAATGGCTCCCGGATGGGTCATCCAGAGCACACTTTCACCATCCAC
>CAZBKS010000502.1:0-2179 GCA_964492475.1 uncultured Syntrophomonas sp.
GGGTGAATCAGCCGAAAAATTGCTCTCAGCCCTGGTTTTATTGGAACAGGTTAACCGCAGGATAGAAGCCCTGTTTGTCTATGCGAAAATGCGCAAGGATGAAGACAATACTAATACCCATTATCAGACCCTGTTTGATCGGGCCCAGGGACTCATGGTGCAAGTTCAGAGTACTACATCTTATGTAGTTCCTGAAATAATTGCTATCCCGGAGGAAAAACTCCAGGAATTTATGGCTCAGAATCAAGATTTAGAACTCTATCGCAAGTTTTTTGATGAACTGCTGCGTCAGAAGGAGCACATATTATCCTCAGCGGAAGAAAAGATCCTGGCCATGTCGGCCGACCTTTCCATTGCTCCTAAAAACATCTTTTCCATGTTTAACAACGCTGATATAAAGTTCCCGGTATTAACAGATGAGAATGGCGAAGAGCTTGAGTTGACCAAGGGCCGTTATGGAAGATTGATGGAAAGCAGTGACCGTCGGGTTAGGAAGGAAGCTTTTGAAGGTCTTTATGGTTCCTACACCAGGATGCGCAACACCCTGGCCAGTACCCTGAGTTCCAGTGTGAAAACAGATATTTTCTATGCCCGGGCCCGAAAATATAGTTCCGCCCTGGAGGCTTCCCTGGATCAGGATAACATCTCTCCGGAAGTCTACGATAACCTGATTAAATCGGTGCACAAAAATATGGATTCTATGTATCGGTACATGAAACTTCGTAAGAAAATGCTGGAACTGGATGAGCTTCATATGTATGATATTTACACCCCCCTGGTCAAGGAATTCAAGCTGGAGGTGGATTATGAAGAGGCCAAGAATAAAGTACTGCAGGGTCTGGCGCCTCTGGGCAGCGATTACCTGTCGGAACTAAAAAAAGGACTTGAATCGGGATGGATAGATGTATATGAAAACGAAGGGAAAACCAGCGGAGCTTATTCCTGGGGTTCTTATGACAGCCACCCTTATGTGCTCTTGAATTATGATAATAAACTGGATGATGTTTTCACCCTGGCCCATGAAATGGGTCATTCCATGCATACCTATTATTCTAATCGGGCTCAGCCCTATATCTACAGCCAGTATTCAATATTCGTAGCAGAAGTGGCTTCGACAGTCAATGAATCATTGCTCATAGACTACCTGCTCAAAAAGAGTACCGATCCCCGGGAAAAAATGTTTTTGATCAATCACTATCTGGAGCAGTTCCGGGGTACTGTATACCGGCAGACCATGTTTGCCGAATTTGAAAAAATAGTCCATGAGCAGGCAGAAGCAGGGCAGGCTTTGACTCCCGATAATTTAAGCAGTATTTACCGGGATTTGAACACCCTCTATTACGGGCCGGAGGTAGTCCTGGATAAGGAGATTAATATGGAATGGGCCAGGATTCCCCATTTCTATTCAGCTTTTTATGTATATAAATATGCTACCGGTTTTTCAGCGGCCACTGCCATAAAGGAAATGATCATGGAAGAAGGCCAACCAGCAGTGGATCGTTATCTGGAGTTCCTGAGTTCTGGCTCTTATGATTATCCGGTTAAGCTGCTGCAGAAAGCGGGGGTAGATCTAACCACGCCAGAGCCGGTTGATAAAGCCCTGCAGTATTTTGGGAAGCTGGTCTCAGAGCTGGAGTCCATGATCTAATATCGAGGGAAAATGCTATGGGAGGCATCCGTGATATATATCAATCAACAATAATATAATCCACAGTAATTAATGGGGATTGTTCTTCTGACCCACCAGGAAAATTTCGGTGTGTCATAGGAATTGTCCCCTTACATTTCCCGGTGTGTCAAAATAACTGTGCCTATGACATATCTTATATTAAATCAGGTCAGCTTAAATATTAAAACACGAAAATGCGCATATTATTTAAAGATTATTGAAGCAAAACAGGGGGGAAATTTAATTGACCCATTTAAATAGTGAAGAAATATTTGATAAAACTATGGGTGAAATCTATCCACAACTTAAACAGCTGGCCAGCTATGATCTGGTGATAGGAATACCTTTTAACGAAGTAAGTAATCAGCTGCCGGCGGTGCTGGAGTCTATCGATGAAGTTCTGGATTCCTGGATCGGCAGGAGACAGCTGATTGTGTGTGCCGGGGATTTCTCCGGTCGCGAAACACTGGATTTGATAAGAGGGCTGAATTTAAAACACCCTCATCTGGA
>CAZBKS010000503.1:0-2172 GCA_964492475.1 uncultured Syntrophomonas sp.
TGAATTTACTCTGTGGAGCATTAATAACATAATCTTGGAGAAGGAATTTATCCACCATTAAACCGATAATTTCACATATCTGTTCAGGTGTTTTCCCTTCTCTTTCGGCCACGATTACAATTAATTCCCAACGGCCTATATTCCCGGCATGAGCTTTAGTGCGACATTCCGCACAGAGTCTAATTTTGTTCTCTTTTAACTCTATGTTTTTCCCTCTGCTGCCCCTGGACTTGATATGATGTGTATGTTTGGCTATTGATTTTGAGGCATTCCCGCAATACTCGCAGTATTCTATTTTTTCTTCAGCTAATTCCATGATTCATTCCCCCCTAAGAGATTTTAGAGCTGGGCACGTACATATCTATCATATTTATGTTATCTGTCCAGCGCATTTCGGGTAGTGTCTGCACTATGGGTTTACCCCATTTAGCATTTATACGTGGGTCGCATATTACTATTACGCCCCTCTTTTCAGCGTTTCTTATCAATCGGCCTGTCCCTTGCTTTAACTTCAAGGCACACGCAGGGATTGATTTGAGCATAAACGGGTTTCTCCCGGCATTTTTTATTATTTCGTATCGGGCTTCTTCGATTGGGTCAGTGGGTACCGTAAACGGCAACTTCGTAATAATCACGCAGTTCAAATCTTCGTCTACCCCCTCCCAAAATGAATCAGTCCCGAATAATACCGGGTTATCGGCATTTTTATATTCTTTTAACAAATAATCTTTGTTACCCTGCCCTTGCCTTAATAAATTGAATCCTGATAGTTCTTTTTCCAATGCCTCATATACCGTATTGAGCGTGGCAAATGAAGTAAATAAAACAAAAACCTTTCCCCCGGTTTTTTTGATTACTTCGAGTACGGTATTTATCAAATATTCATTATATTGGCTTTCTTTCGGCGATATAGCTTTGGCCGGTATATATACTAAAGCGTTCTCTTTGTAATTAAATGGAGAGTTCAGTTTTAATGAATATGTTTTATCGGTGTTTAGGTTTAATCCCCAAATAAAAGGTTTAAAAGAACCGGCTACGCTAATTGTCGCTGATGTTAATACAGCTGTCTTTTCAGCCCAATATCTTTTAAGGAACGAAGTGGTTGTGGGAGCAAAAAAGGCTTTATTGTTCTTACTCCAATACACATACGATTTAAGTTCTTTAAAAGTGAAAGCGCGTACCTCTATGCTCAGGTTTGCAGCTTCTTCGATTATTAATTTCAATTCTTTTTGAATAATGGATTTTTCCTCGCTTAAGGCACTTTCCAGAATCCTTATTACATTGTTTAATTGTGTTAAGAACAATTCACCGTTACTTGAATCAACCACTGTCTTAATACGACCTTCGGGAAGTTTGTTTAAAAATTCTTCCAGGTTAGCTTCGATACCCTGCAGGGTGCTGTTCATATAGGATATTTTCTTTACCCTGCGCAATCCTGCTTGGCAGTATGAGCCATTAATCTTACGAAGGATAGATTTAAGCCTTTTCGAGGATATTTCTATAGTCATGGCTTTTAAAGCATTCTTCTCGAAATTATGGGCTTCATCAATCAATATATGGGTATATTCCGGTAAAACTCTGGCCTGCATATCCGCTAAAACCATAGCATGGTTGGCAATTATAATGTCTGCTTTTTTTAATCTCTTTTTTGCCCGTTCATAATAACATTCGGAATGATAAGGGCAATTATTGCCATGGCACCTGGCAGCATCAGATGCTATAGATCTCCAGGTATCAAAATCTACTTCAAAATCCATATCTGATCTATCGCCGTTATATGATCTATTATTCACCCAATCGTTTATCTTTCTGATATCCTGTTCTTCTTTATCATTAATAAACAGATTACCGTTATCTGTCTCAGCTAATTGCCTTAAACATACATAATTATTTCTACCCTTGGCTTTCTAGAATTTGATGTTGGGATATAGTGACTGTATTACATTAATATCTTTGGTAATTAATTGTTCTTGCAGGTTAATCGTGTTTGTGGCTATGACCACTTTACTTCGTTGATTGACCGGCTGCGCTTTTATGTATTCACAGAGTGCGGTTAAATATGCAAAGGATTTACCTACCCCGGTACCAGCTTCAACTACTGCCGCTTGACCCGGCTTTTTAGCATAATCCAAAAATCGCCTTAGAAATTGAGCCATCTGCACTTGCTCGGTA
>CAZBKS010000504.1:0-2166 GCA_964492475.1 uncultured Syntrophomonas sp.
TGAACGGCGTCTCTTTTTTCAAAGACCTCTGTTAAGCATTACAGGAATGCTCCTAAAAATACTATAAAATAACATCGTTCATAAATTATTCTTGTATAACCAATTTGATAAATAATATTCTATATAATAACACCTTCCTAATAAAATGGTTCTATTTCCTTTCACATAAACCTTCAGGTAAATGTTTACATTCGGGGATAGACACGGGGACGGTTCTCCTGTCTGTCTCCTTCAGTGCCTATGTTGACAGACAGGAGAACCGTCCCCGTGTCTAATGTAACCTTACAGATACATTTTTCATATAATTTGATATATTATAATAGTTTTGGAGTGGCTTAATTGAGGTTTTTAAATCCAAGGCCCCGGCGTTCGCCATTGAACTCAAACTTCCTTAAATACTTTGACATACTGAAGCAGGCTGAAGATGATGATCAAACATCAAGGAAAAAAGGGTATATTCCGCCACCGCTGGCGTTAACTCACCTGACTGGCAAAAAAACATTTCTGAAGTACCGGAGTATGTCCCTGCCAAGCAATTATGATTTGAGAAAAGAAAACAAGCTTACTCCTATAAAAGATCAGGGATCAGCCGGTACTTGCTGGGCTTTTGCCGCGTACGGATCTCTGGAATCCTGTCTGCTTCCCGGTGAAAACTGGGATTTTTCAGAAAATAACATGAAGAACCTGCTCAGTAAAGATTGTACGGAAGGCTATGATCGCTCTTATGACGGCGGCGGAAACGAATGGATGGCCAATGCTTATCTTTCCCGCTGGAGCGGTCCAGTTCCGGAGAGCACTGATCCCTATGATCCCTGGGATGGTAATTGTAATGAGTTCCCTCCTAAAAAACATATCCATAAGGTAATTTATATTCCAGACCGGCGCAGTTATCTGGACAACAGCAACTTAAAACTGGCTATTAAAAACTACGGAGCAGTATTCAGCGGAATGTACTTTAATGATGGCTATTATAATGAAAAAAATGCCGCTTATTATGCAACGGGCGGGGAAGTTCCCAACCATGCTATATGTTTGGTGGGATGGGATGACAATTATTCCCGGTCAAAATTTATAAGCCCCGCTCCCGACGATGGAGCTTTTATCGTCCGGAACAGCTGGGGTAAGACCTGGGGAGATAAAGGATATTTTTATATATCCTATTACGATTTATGGATTGGACGCTCCAATATCGTATTTTGCAGCGTAGAAAACCCGGTATCCTCAGATATTATTCACCAGTATGACCCGCTGGGCTGGATTGCCAGTTATGGGTTTGATAAAATTACCGCCTGGTTTGCCAATATTTTCAAAGCTGAAACTGATCAATATTTAAAAGGCTGCAGTTTTTATACAGCATCTCCTGATTCTACCTACAACCTTTATATTTATAAAAATGTTAAGGATTCGAAGCCCAGAAGCGGAGAACTGATAAAAAATCTGGAGGGTAGAATCAGTGATTCCTCGTATTTCGTTAAGAAATTTTCAAGTTCTATTTCCTTAAAGAAAGGTCAGAGATTTTCGGTGGTTATTAAGCTCACCACTCCGGAATGGAACTGGCCCATACCAGTTCAGATTCCTGTTCCTGGTTACAGCAGCAAAGCGCGATCCGAGACTGGTCAGGGTTTTATCAGTGATAACGGCAAAACTTGGTATGACATGTATGCAGAAGAGAAAAATGCCAGCATCTGCCTTAAGGCCTTTGCCAGGAAAAATTAGGAAGGCTTTTTATTATCACTTTTCCATTAATAACACAAAAAGGATTTTGTCTATCTGTAAGATTTGCTCAAGCCTATGGTATTATTAAGAGGAGGTGATAGAATCCATGCCCAAAAAATTATATCCACTGTTTACTGCCTTTCTAATTGCTATGCTGACCAGCCTGTTGATAGTAGTGCCGCCCATTGAGGCTATGTCAAGCGATGATAAAACTGATAACGGCAGTTCTGTGCAGACCGTGTTATCTGCGAATGATGTAAGTATTGATTTTGATGGTAAAACTATTTTTAGAGATAACCGACCATTAATAATTAATGACAGGTTATGGGTACCTTTACGTACCGTCTCTATAGCACTTGGTTGTGAAGTATTATGGGAAGAAGATACCCACCTGGTAGAATTATCAGGAAAGTCACGAAACGGTGACGATTTTACTCTAGCCCTGAAGCC
>CAZBKS010000505.1:0-2162 GCA_964492475.1 uncultured Syntrophomonas sp.
AGAGGAGGATTTTAAGACCATATCAGAAGCAGATGCTATTGTAATTGCATTTCCCCTTTACGTCTTTTGCCTGCCGGGAATGTTAATGCGTTTTTTAGAGGACTATCATCAATTCTATATTGAAAATGGAAAAGTTGAAAGCAAAGCCAAAGTGTATGCGATTGTCAACTGTGGTTTCCCGGAACCGGGAATAAACCTGGAAGCGGTTGGAGTGATCAAGAGCTTTTGTCATCATGTCAATTTGCAATTTCGTTTCGGTATTCTCATGGGATCAGGGGGGATGCTGCTGGGAGCCAAGGATGCCCCGTTTATGAAAAAGACCATAAGAAACTTGAACGAAGCTCTTTTGTCCATTGCCAGGGATATTGAAAGCAATGCCTTGGAATATAGAGACAATATTAGTGTTTCTATTAATATTGCCAGACGGTTATACCTTTTTATGGGCAACCGGAGCTGGTACGCGATGGCCCGCAAAAACGGATTGAATAAGAAAGACCTTTTACGAAGGCCTTATCTGCAACAAAAATCTTGACAGTCGGTCAGCCATGGGAGACGGATGTAATCGGATTTGGAACCAATAGCTTCTGGTTTTTTTGTATTTTCATTATGGCTGTATCCGTGATTTATTCATGGATTTATAATAATAATGACAGGAGTATATTATCAGTAGTATTGTTTCATTTTATGTTAAATTTTACAGGTAACGTAATACCGCTGTCATCGACAGCTGATATGACCAGGACCCTAATTACAGCCGCCTTAGCAATCGTAATTTTTTCGTTTTGAAGCTGTAAGGATTTTACCAAGAAACAAGATATTAATAGTAAATTTTCACTATGCCAATAATTATGGACATGGTTTGCGCTGTTTTCCAAGCGGGTTGGCTTTTGGATGAGCCGGTTATTGTGAATCAGGAATAATGCTCTTAACGAGGAGGAAAGAGAAATGAAAAAATTTTTGAGAGTGATTTTTAAGAGTATAGGGATTATATTGGTTTTATTGATGCTGGCATCAGTGGGGAAAATGATGTGGGTTAACCATACTATGAAAAATATGAGTATGGAAGAGAGGCTGCAATATACTTTAAACCGGGTCACAGACCACAAGACAATCTATGGAACAACTGTAAGCGTATATTCTCCAGATAATGGTTTTACTTGGAACGGAAGCAGCGGCAATATAAAAAATGATACCCAGTATTCTATTGCCAGTGTAACGAAGATGTTTACTGCTACCCTCATTTTACAGCTATATGAAAAAGGTGACCTGGATCTGGATGATCCCATTGCCGATTATTTGTCGGCTGACATTATGAAAGGACTGCATGTATTGGAAGGAACCGACTACTCTGACCAAATAACAATCAGACATTTGCTTACCCACACGTCCGGATTGCCGGATTATTTTACCGAACCGATTGATGGCCAAAAGAGTATTGAAGAAATACGAAAGACGGAGGATATACGCTATGGCCTGAATGAAATACTAAATCGCACCAAATCTTTATCCCCTCATTTTGCACCCGGGGCAGAAAATCAGGCATATTACTCCGATACCAACTTTCAACTGCTTGGTGTAATTATTGAAAATATTACGGGCCAGGAACTTTCAGAACTATATTCTGAGCAGATCTTTACACCTCTGCATATGGATGATACCTATCTTAAAACAGATGATTCCGTATGGGATATTGCACCGATCTATTACGATGGGAAAGCACTGGAGGTACCCCAAATTGTAGTATCGGAGAGATCCACCGGCGGTATCGTATCAACGGCCCAGGATAACATGACTTTTTTGACCGCATTCTTTTCAGGCCAGCTATTTCCCCAGGAGTACCTGGCAGATATGCAAAATTGGAATGATATCTTCTTCCCTATGCAATATGGTACAGGGCTCATGAAATGCGCTTTACCTGTTCCCTGCAGACTTCCCGATTATGAGCTTATCGGTCATTCGGGTTCGACTGGTACATTTTGCTATTATTGTCCAAGCAGAAATATATATATTACAGGTACTACCAATCAGCTTGATACATCCAAAGCCATGATGTCCGTATACAGGCTCCTGATGTGTTTCAATGATAAATAGAATATTTAATTTCATCGAACAGAATAAAATAATAAGAGAGGAAATAAATAAACCTGTTGTAATACAGGGAG
>CAZBKS010000506.1:0-2162 GCA_964492475.1 uncultured Syntrophomonas sp.
ATAGTATAGCTGCTGCTCAGTCCTGCGGCATAGTCAGCGGGTATGACGAAGAGCACTTTGGGCCGGAAGATATCATCACCCGGGAACAGATGGCAGTGATGGCTTCTAAAGCACTGCAGATCAGTCAGGTTTCAGAGCAAACATCCTTTAATGATGATGCCCAAATCTCCAGCTGGGCCCGAGGCAGCATAAATGCAGCAGTAAATAACGGCATTATAAGCGGTTACCCCGATAACAGTTTCAAACCCCAGGGTAATGCTACCCGCGCTCAAGCCGTAACCGTTATCGTTAATATGCTCAAATAAGCAGAACGGGACAAGGGACAGATGGTCCTTTGTCCCGCTTCTCAGTGTAACAAGACGGTTCCTCCTAGACAAGGGGACGGTTCTCCTGTCTACTTATTATTAATAATTCCAAGAAAGTAGACAGGAGAACCGTCCCCTTGTCTAGGAGGAGAACCGTCCCCTTGTCTACCTGCTGCTTTAGGGCTGGGTGGTCACTTCATAACCTTCACTGCCGGTAATGTCAGTTTCTGTACCGTCTTCTGTTCCATCTATCGGAATCTCTTGGTCTGGTCCGTCGGTATCTGATCCGGCTTCATCGTCGGTGCCTTCAGGATTCTCCCCGTCCAGGGCGGGATCTGATAAATCTGTTGGTTCCACCAAATCTTCCGGATTCTCTGTCTCTGTGGTATCCTCTGGTTCGGCTGTTTCTTCAACGGGCTGGGCCGGGGTGACAGATGGAGCCGTCCAATTGGGCGGGTCACTCATTACTTCAAAAGACTCTCCCGCAAACAGGGCGTCAATCATGCCTGGAATTTTTTCCTCGTCTGCATACCAGTAGCTGGCTCCGTTATCAGTATGTGAATAACCAGGCAGAGTTTGAGTAATCATATTTTCCGCTGAGAAATTGCGAGCCATATTGGCCAGAGTGCCCATTTCCTTCACCGATATATTAGTGTGCACATTTTCCAGTAATTTGGGGACCAGTTCAGGGAGTTTCGTAATAGTACTGGTGCTGATCATTTCATCCAACAAGGCTTTGATAAATTTGGCCTGGCGTTGGGTACGGCCTATGTCTGCGGTTGGTCCTCCCCGGTACCTGACGTATCTTAATGCGTCATCTCCGCTTAAAAGCTGCATTCCCTTGGAGAGATTGATGTTTAACTTGGGATCCGGGTCGGCATGATACATATTTGATTCAACATCGATATGCACCCCTCCCAGAATATCTACTATTTCAGCGAAGCCGTCGAAGTTGGTAACTACATAATATTTAACATTTACGTCCAGCAACTCTCCGACCACCCTGCATGCTTCCTCAGGTCCACTTAAATAGTTTACGCTATTAATCTTATCATAATGACCATCTGATACCTCCACCCTGGTATCGCGGGGAATCCAAATCATAACCGCTTTCTTCGTTCGTTTGTCAATGCTCGCTAAAATCATGGTGTCACTTCGAGAATTTTCCTCACTAGACCTGGCGTCAATACCCATAAATAGAATGTTCAATCGTCCTCCGGGTATTATTGATTGCATGGTTGACACCATACTGCCGTTTTGGAACTGATTGCCTATCAGGCATCCCATAGCAAAAGTTGTCAGATAGACTACGAGTACTACCAGAACCAGGCCAACCTTGCTAATGTGCTTGCGCTTTTGCAACTTTATACCTCTTTTCTGGTTTTATAAATAAATCCAGCTTATTTTACCAATATGCGCGAAACCTGTCTATAATTAAATACGCTCATAAGGAAGCAGAATTACTGGCGAGGAACAAATTCAGCCAATTCCAACCTTCGGAAAACCGCAACATGGTTGCCACCCCGCGGCGAAGTCAGAAAGATCTTCCATTACTTTCAACTGGATTGAAAGCAGTCCATAATAGCTTCATCAATATACGGGGCATTATAGATTTTGAGGCCGGGAAATACCAGAGTAATTAGTTTCCCCTGAAAAAGTCTTAAAACTGCTCAAGGATATGTGCAATTATACCAACGACCGTTGGCAGAATACCTATTACAGCTTCATATGAAGTTGCTGGTGGAAGAGGGAGAGCTCCATGGATGGGGCGAGAGTGACGCTCTGCACGGATGCGATCTCCTTAAACCAGTCAACAAACAAGTGATGCTGTCCAAGTGGAGACTGGGAACAAGTATA
>CAZBKS010000507.1:0-2162 GCA_964492475.1 uncultured Syntrophomonas sp.
AGCGAGGTGTCGGCCATGCCCAATATTGTATGTTGTTTTAAATGGGTGGTGGATGAAGCCTATATTAAACCATCCAGCTCAGGAAAAATTGATCTGGAATGGGCAGAGTACAAATTAAGTGATTATGACCGTAATGCTATTGAAGAAGCGGTTCGCATGCAGGAAACTTACGGCGGTAGTGTAACTGCAGTTACAGTTGCCTCCAGCGATGCTACCAAGGGAATTAAAGATGCACTTTCCCGTGGACCTGAAAAGGCATATTTTATCAATGATGATCAATTTGAAAACCTGGAGCCTTCACAAACTTCATCCATACTGGCCCAGGTTATTGCTGATAAGATAGACTATGATTTGATTATCTGCGGAGAAGGATCAAGTGATCTGTATTCTCAGCAGGTAGGACCCCGACTGGCTGAGAAGCTGGGGATTCCCTGCATAGCATTTGTTAACCGGCTGAGTATTGAAGATAAGCAGATTATTGCTCAACGCAAAACCGATGATGGTCTGGAAATTATTTCTGCCCCAATGCCGGCTCTGGTAACAGTGCTGCCTGACATCAACAGTCCCCGGGTGCCCGGGCTCAAGGATACCCTGGCGGCATCTAAAAAGCCGGTTATCGAAATAGAACTTGAAGACCTAGGCTCCGAGTATGAAAGGCTTATGATTGATGAAGGTCTCAGGGCGGCCAGCATGGAGAGAAACTGCACCCATTTTGGGGCTGGCCCCGAGGATATTAAAGCGTTTGTAGATGCTATCCGGAAAACCGGCGTAATAGACAGGGGGTGATAAAATGTCTGGAGTTTGGATTTATGCAGACAAATATGAACAGGGATTGGAGCTGCTTACTGTCGGCCGTGGTCTGGCTGACCGTCTGGGCATTAAACTCACCGCCCTGGTTTCGGGAGATAATAATAGAGCCCAGGATTTCATAGCCCGGGGGGCGGATGAAGTATTACTATTGCCTGCCCTGGCAGAAAACCAGCCGGTGCAGGATTATGTTCCGCTCATGGCAGATGAGGCTGGAGAGGCAGATCCAGATGTTTTTCTAATAGCTGCCAGCCTTAAAGGAAAAGAAATGGCCGCACGGATAGCTGCCAGATTGGATACCGCTTTGTGCAGTGAGTGCATTTCCATGGATATTGATGACAAGGGCCAGCTGGGGATGGAGCGCTTGATGTATGGCGGAGCAGCCATACAGAAGGTGAGTATCAGCAGTCGCCCGCAGATGGCCACCATTCCGCTTCGAGCCTATGAAGCCGCCCCGGTACTGGGAGATCGTCAGGGGAGCATCAGAATCTTACAAGCACCCGAACCCTCAGGTATGCTGGTAATGGAGCGGAAGGGTAAGGCAGAGGGTTCCGGTGATATTTCCGCTGCCAGGATAATCGTTTGTGCAGGACGGGGAATTGAAAAACAGGAAGATATGGCTATGGTAATTGAATTGGCCAGGGTTCTGGGCGGAGAAGTAGCCTGTACCCGTCCCATATCTGAAGAGAAACACTGGATGACTGAAGAATCCTGTATTGGATTATCGGCCAAAGAGGTTAAACCGGCCTTATATTTGGGAATAGGTGTATCCGGTCAGATCCAACATGTGGTTGGCATCCGTGAAGCCGGAATAATATGCGCGGTGAATTCAGATGAAAATGCACCGATATTTGAAGCTGCTGACTATGGGATAACCGGAGACCTGTATCAAATCGTCCCGGCCCTGATAGAACAATTCAAGAAATAATATTGGTGCCTGGCACCCGGTGTAAAAAGAGCAAAAACCTGCTAACGGTTTGTTTTTGCTCTTTTTTTGTGCCTATCTGCCATTATTTACATCAAGGAATAGGAAGCTGAGGGCAGAACTACTAATGAGATATAAAAAATTCAAATTATGGAGGTGAGATACAGAAATGAAAATTAAATGGAAGTGTTCTTTGTTACTGGTATTTTTGTCAACCCTGGTGTTTGCGTTCAGTGCCCAGGCTTCCACCAATCCTACTATTAGTATAAATGGTGAGCTCAGAAAAATATCTCCCCCGGCGGTCATTGAGAATGACCGGACTATGGTGCCGGTAAGGTTTATTATTGAGGATGAGGCTCTTAAGGGGGAAGTATACTGGGACGGGAAGCAGCAAAAAGTTGCTATGGATTGCCGGGGTAAATACATAGAG
>CAZBKS010000508.1:0-2161 GCA_964492475.1 uncultured Syntrophomonas sp.
TTCTCCCCCCAGTTTTTCGATTTCATCTATCAGGCTCTGGGAGCATTTGACCTCCACAATACACCGGGTACCGGGATGCCGGGTCAGAATATCCCGCCAGAACAGTATCATCAACATATCTCCCCAGATCATATTGCCCTGGGCGTCCACTACTCCCAGTCGATCTCCGTCTCCGTCAATTCCTATCCCTATAGCTGAACCAGTACGCTTCACTTCTGCGATCAAATCAACCATGTTTTCCGGGTTCACCGGGTCTGGATGATGATTAGGAAATGTCGGGTCAGAATCGCAGTATAATTCAAATACCTCACAGCCCAGGCTCCTGAACACCTGGGGGGCAAAAAGAGAAGCGGCGCCATTGCCGCAATCTACTACAATTTTGGGCTTGTTTGCCCCCATAGTTATTTTGCTTTTTATCATTTCAGTATATTCAAGGCTGATGTCATAGTCATAAACCACCCCGCTCGGACCTTTGATAAAATCCTGATTTCTTACCATCTCATAGATTTCCTGAATCTGCTCCCCATAAATAGTGGACTCCCCCAAGAGCATTTTACAGCCATTATACTCTCCAGGGTTATGGCTGGCGGTTATCATAATACCGGCCGGGATATTGAGGTGCCGGGCCGCATAGTAAAACATGGGGGTTATTACCATGCCCAGATCCACCACATTACACCCCGAGGCTAGGAGGGCTTCAACTACTGCATCTCTCATCAGAGGAGAGGAAATCCGATTATCCCTGCCTACCATGATGGTATGCTGATCCTGCTTTCCGGCCATAGAAGCAAAAGCCCGGGCGATATCGCCCATAAGTTCCAGGCTCAATTCTTCTCCTGCAATACCCCGGATGTCGTACTGGCGAAATATATGCTTGATAAATATCTCCTCCTCTTCAAATTATGCACATGGATAAGTATATTAAATTATTGGGGATATTATGCATGACAAAAATAATCAGGCCCCCACCGCTTTATCATAGCAGGTCCAGACGATCCTTTTCCTTCAGTATTTCGGTTATTTTACGAATGTCCTGGGATCGGTGGCGGTTGGATACCAGGATAATATCATCGGTTTCAACTACCAGGGTATCCTGCACCCCGTAAAGCACTATGGTTTTGCTGGTTTGTTTAACCACACAGTTTTGGCTGTCCAGAACTACCACATCTGAGCCTGTACACACATTGCTCATGCCATCCTTTTCGTGAATATCGGCCAGGGCATTCCAACTGCCCAGGTCACACCAGCCAAAATCGGCTGGTACTACCGCCATCCGATCTGATTTTTCTGCGATGCCATAATCAAGGCTGATGGAGGGCAGGTCAGCATAAGAAGATAGATATGCATCATAACCATCGTTTATCTTTTCATATATTTCAGGTAGATGGGTTTTGAACTCCTGGGTGAGAACCTCTGCTGAACCTACATAAATGCCGGCATTCCATACATATTCACCTGATGATAGGTAGGTCTGGGCAGTTGATAAATCAGGCTTCTCACGAAAGGAGTTTACCTGGAACACATCCCCGATTTCGCCGATCTCCCACTTGGTTTTCTCAATATACCCGTATCCGGTTTCAGGACGATCAGGAGCTATACCAATAGTAGCAATATGTCCCTGCTGGGCGGCTAAAACCGCCCGGCGCATACTCTCGGAAAAGGCCTGGGCATTGCTGATATGGTGATCGGCCGGAAAGAATCCCAGGATCTCATCCGGGTCTTCCTGCTGCTGACGGGCCAGTACCAGACCTACTGCCGGGGCGGTATTTTTGCCTTCTGGTTCGGTCAGGACTTCGATCATGTAAGCATCAGGTCGGTCTTCAACAACCTCTTCTATACCGGGCAGAAGATCGTCGCTGGTAATGATGATTATTCTGTTGGCCCCCGCAGCTGAGATACGATCGATAGTATTATCCAGCATAGATCTATTATTAACAAATTTACAGAGCTGTTTGGGACGCTGCTGACGGCTTTCCGGCCATAATCTAAGTCCCCTGCCCCCCGCCAAAATTACTGCGATCATATTTACCTCCGTTATATATCTTTTTAATATATGATTAAGCCGCGCTGCTTATGCTAGGCTGAATATTTTATATATATGCCAACTGCCAGTACAGAGTAATTCGTACCATTGCTGGCCGACCATCCAAAGCTGGAGCTA
>CAZBKS010000509.1:0-2158 GCA_964492475.1 uncultured Syntrophomonas sp.
CCCCGGCTTTTTAAGTTGTTTTCAATGTACGCAGCTTGATTATCAATTTCTGACCAATCTAATACAGCTAATATATAGCCATCCAAATCATTCTCCTCATTCAGAATCGCTCGGGCAAAAACATAGGCTCCAGACATATTAGCCAGTTCATTGTCAGCAATAATTTCATCCATATAAAATACCATATAGGGAGGTTCGTTTTGCATATTGCTTGATTCCTGTGAGAGCACATCTCCTGGAAGTGAGGGGTGATTGGCTGATTCCAAAATATTAGTTTTACCTGGCAGTATGGTGCTATTATTTGATTCTATATTATTTCTCCAGGTATCATATTTGATCAATAATTTATCTAATCGATGTTCACTTAACACCGTTTTGCCTAACACATCGGCGGGTTGAAAATCATCCCAAGTCGGACTGGCTTTGCTGTACACAACCTGGCCATCAATATTGGTCAGAATCACCAGGGAAAATCCGCGATCGCTGTTCAGCAAATGTTCCAGCTCATTATCTACAGCCGAGTAATTATTGAATAATTCGCCTACCTGTCTGGATAAAAATCCCGCCAGCATTCTATAAGTGTCATCTTTAAGCAGCAAATACTGGTTAAAATCTTTACTGCCATTTTCCAGAGCCAGGGAGGTAATATTTAATAATTGTTCTTGTGAAGCATTTCTCTGGGATGAATAACCTACAAATACTACTATCAGCAACGGTATTAAAACTGGAGATAACCATAGCATTATTTTGGTGCGTAATTTCATCTTCTACCCCCCATTTAGAACCTGGCCTTTATTTGGGCATTATTCACTTATCGATAAATTAGTTGGATTCCAACAGGCACATTTTGGAAAACATGAAAATGATAATACCCAAGTCACGGTGTTTTCTCTCTTCTGGACTTTTGCGTTTATCTTCGGCCTGCTGCTCAGCCTGGATGTTACCATCCCCAGTCCGTTAAAAATAATCCAGTATGGAGTCCAGGATAGATTCAATTTAAAATACTAATACGTGACCTAATCCGGGTTTAAATTAAAAAACCCGCCAGCAAACCGGCAGGTTTTTTGCATATTAACCAAATAAAAATGACCTGGGATTATCCACAGGATCAATCTGTCGATTCTTAAAAATAACAAGGCCAGGGCCATTAGGGTTTTCATAAGTTGTTATGGTTTTTGACCAGTTTTCTAGGGGCTTCTGCAGCTGGGATCTTGATCAGCAGTATCAAAATTATTGCCTCAGGCTTACGGTATCAAGTTAAGGCAAATAAATCGCAGACAAAACAGCTCTTGGATCCAAAAATCTAAGAGCTGCTTTATTTTCCTGTTGCTTTAGTTAAGGGTTCTGGTAAACACTCTGACCTTTCAGTAATCGCCAGGGAATCATCCACCAAGGCTTACTCGGCTTAAGAAAATTACTCCTATTTTTTTGCTGATTAGATTATGGGTCTATTATGTACAAGCATTAAATTACCGGGGCAGTGTTTTATCTATATCAACAAAAGCAATATCAATAATTTTTTTATCTAATGGTTTAAACGATATCAAATATTACCGCTTTGCTACTACTCAGCGGGGGTTTCGTCTGTAGTAGTGGTATCATCTGCTGGAGCCTCAGCATCTGCTGGAGCCTCAGCATCTGCTGGAGCCTCAGCATCTGCAGGAGCTTCAGCATCTGCAGCTACTGCTGAAGTGATTTCAACTGAGTAGGTTTCGCCATTCCAGGCAACAGCTGCACCTAATGCCTCCGCAGCGTACCGGATGGGGATGCAGGTCCTGTTACCGGTTATAACTGCCTGGGAATCCATTTCATTGGCCACCCCGTTAACAGTGTAAGTTGTGCTGCCGATAGTGAATACTACTGTCACTCCATCTTTTTCAAAAGCAGCCTGCTGTTTCTGTGCATCCCAGCTAACCGTTGCTCCCATAGCTTCCATCGGTGCTCTCATTGGAACCAGGGTACGATTATTACTGTCTATGTAGGGCTGCTGATCCACAAATGCAACCGCCTGACCATCAACAACTACCTGGACATCCGCGGCAGATGTCGGTACCACGCATAAACTTAACATCATCAGCGCCAACAATACGATAAGTACTTTTTTCTTCATAAAATAACCTCCTAGTAAATTTGATAGACCCTTTTTAAACACAGCTAA
>CAZBKS010000510.1:0-2155 GCA_964492475.1 uncultured Syntrophomonas sp.
GGCCCCAAAGAATACCTCACCGTGAAGTCATGGCAAGGCTAAGGGCGCGGCTTAATGGGTAAATATAGCGTTGAATATTTGCCACTGGCTTACGATGATCTAGAAGATATTTTTAGCTATATTATTTCAGATGACCCAAAAGCTGCAGAAACTCTTTTGAATGAGATTGATGCAGCTATCCTTCGTTTAGAAGAATTCCCTGATATGGGGGTAATCCCTAAAAACCGGCGATTGGCTAATAGAGGCTATAAAATACTTATTGTTAAAGCCTACTTGATTTTTTATGTTGTGGCTGGTGATATCGTAGAAATCAGGCGTATAGTCTCCGGCAAGCGAAACTATACGAATTTGCTTTAATACCAATACGATCAATGCTTCATACTGGGAGACAGCCCCAATAATCAAAATCCCATAGTTTTTTTATTCGTCTGGCTTTATATTTGATCGCGCCTTCTTCCATGCGAGTCAGGGTATCTCTTAAAATCTCATATATCTCTGGGTCTTTTTTTCCAGGCATAACCTTCCTATCTCCTTTCCCTACCGCCAATATCAAATACCAAGTCACTGTTTAAAATATAACCCGTATCCCCTGCCCTTGCAATAAAGAGCGAACTATTTTAAGCGATTTATAGTGAGCAGGAACTTAATCTATATGTGTCCATGGGCACCTCTGCTGCCGCTTTGCTCTTCTCTGGTAACAATATACTTTCAACACACCGCTGCAACGAGGCGAGGGATTAGAATCCGCCGTTTTGTTTTGTTAATTGCAGTACGCCACTTGAAGATGCGGGGAATATTTTAGCCTCGTTATCTGGCGCCGGTCACTTTTTCACAGCCAGGGCCACTTATTATACTGCGTCCGCCGGTCTGAGGAATTACTTGTATTTGGGTGCTGATCCGCTCCTTAAGCGCAGGAACATGGGAAATAACCCCTATAAGTTTTCCATCCTGGTGCAGCCCGGCCAGGGTCTCCAGGGCAGTGTCCAGAGCATATTCATCCAGACTGCCGAAGCCTTCGTCCAGGAAAAAGGAATCAATGCGAACATTGTAGCTGGCCATGCGGGACAGCCCCAGTGCCAGGGCCAGGCTCACTATAAAGCTTTCGCCTCCGGATAAATTCTTGGTTGATCGAATTTCCCCGGCTTGGTAATTATCTATAACATTCAAACCCAGCAGTTCGGAGTTGTCCGTTGCCAGAAGATAGCGATCGGTCATTTTGGCTAATTGTTGATTGGCATAAGCAATCATGGTCTGAAAGGTAAGACCTTGAGCAAAGTTGCGATATTTCTTCCCGTCAGCTGATCCTATCAGGTCATGGAGGATATTCCACCGTGATAGTTCCCTGGTTTGCAAATCCATGGTTTCCTTTATTTCTTTTTGACTTTGACGGGCTTTTTCATCTTCGGTCAGACGCTGTTTAACCGCGCCGATTTCCTGCCGGATGGTCCCGATAGCAGCTTCGCAGGAGGTGAATTCCTT
Source organism: uncultured Syntrophomonas sp. (assembly GCA_964492475.1). Lineage (GTDB taxonomy): Bacteria > Bacillota > Syntrophomonadia > Syntrophomonadales > Syntrophomonadaceae > JAAYJK01. The sequence continues at coordinate 1,480 of CAZBKS010000510.1, forward strand.
TTCCAATTCGTCATAGGGCTGATCAGTAACATTTTTTGCCCGCTCTTTATTCAAGGTTATGGTTTTGTCCTGTATCAGTGCCGAAATCTCCAATTGTTCATTTTTCAATCCCTCAGCCGCATTTTGTAATTTTGTGTACTCCCGCTCATCCAGGCACGAATCCCGGTAATCGGCCTCATGTATGAATTCCGCCCGGGTGAGGCGGACAAGCCAAACCTGTTCCATTTGCTCCAAATCTCCGGCCCGGATTTGGGTTGAGGAGGTGATTGCTTCAATTTTATCCTTTAGGTTTTTGAGTTCCTGGTCAGCATTGCGCAGCTTGTCATTTGCCCTCTCCAATTCCTTTTCGGCAGCTTGCACATCATCACTGAGCCGTTTTTCCTCCTCATCCGGGTTTTTATCACCAAAGCGGCTCTGACGCTCCCCTGCTAATTTGTTAAATTCTTCCCGCCCGATTTCCAGGTCCCGGCCCTTGATCTGCAACTCTCCATTTAATTTATGTTGCAGCGTTTGCATTTTAGCCAGTTCAAATTCATTGGCGTTGATTGATTTTGCCTGGTCCTCTTTTTCGGCCTGTTTGGCCTGCCATTTGTTCCTGCGCCCGGTGAGCCGGTCAAGGCAGGAATCCAAATTGGTGACGGCAGCACTTTCCACATCAACGGCAATCTTGTTCACA
>CAZBKS010000511.1:0-2148 GCA_964492475.1 uncultured Syntrophomonas sp.
AAACAGGACTATGTATATCGATATCCACATCAATATATCCACCTCCCAATCGGACTCTTATATGCTGTAAATTGTTAAAGTTGGTCAGTACATAATGTTCCACACTGGTATCCAATAAAATGGATACTTCTTTGCATAAGGCAGCAGGTCCCTTCAGCTGGTTAACCATGTTTATTTTTCTGTTTTTGCCCTGGAATACTATGCGTGTGTCGCGGGGGATGGATATAACAGCAGCCTGCTTGTTCTGATTATCTATACTGAGCAGCATGATGGTATCACTGCGAGCATTGATTTCATCTGGTCGTGCATCTATACCTATGAGCAGTATATTAGCGATTTCATTATTATCCAACCTGGATTCCAGGCTGGGGGGGAATGCATTGTCCAATTCGGCACTGATTAGTGTCAAGCTGATAATCAGGGTTAAAAGAATTCTAGGGTCCAATTTAAACACCATAATATCTCCTGTTAATAAAGACTGGTAGTTTTAATTTTATGCAGTAAATATAAAAAAATGTCCCATCAGGCGCAGCGTTAAGGATTTGAATCTACTATCAGATATTGGGCCATCCCAGTTAAAAAATTTTGAAAAGGACGCCAGGTGGCATCTAATGAAAAATATGGAGCAGGGGCAGAATACACTATAAGCCGTTATTTGAGGCAGGGAAAGAAGGTGATTATGAAATGGCTAGTATTTTTGATATTATTGGGCCGGTAATGGTAGGCCCATCGAGCTCTCATACTGCAGGAGCGGTCAAACTAGGAAATATTGCCCGCCGGGTTTGTACTGACAAAATATATAAAGTGGATTTTTATCTTCATGGCTCTTTTGCCGAGACCGGCCAGGGGCACGGAACGAATCGGGCTCTCCTGGGGGGAATCCTGGGCATGAATACTGCAGATAAAAGGATACGGGACTCATTCGAGTACGCCCGGGAAGCTGATATCACATTCGCTTTTCACACTGTGGACCTGGGAGATGTTCATCCCAATACCGTAAAAATAGTCATGAGCTGTGCTGATGGCTCAGGAGGGGAACTCATAGGTTCGTCGATTGGTGGAGGTGAGGTCAGGGTTTCGTCCATTAACAATACCCATATTGAATTTTCCGGGCAGTACCCTACCATAATTACTGTTCACCAGGATAAGCCGGGTATAGTCGCGAAAGTAAGCTCAATATTTGCTAATCATGCGGTCAATATAGCTTTTCTAAAAGTGTTTCGCCAGTTGAGAGGCAGTGAGGCATCAATGGTGATAGAGACTGACCAGGAAGTAACACAACCGATGCTGGATGAAATTGCCTCGGTACCGGAAATAGTGAGAATAATGTTTGTAGACATATAAAAACCGAAAAGATGGAGGACAGGTTATGTATCAGTTCAGTCGAGCCAGGGAACTGCTGGAAATATGTGAAAAACAAAATCTTGAACTGCCTGATGCAGTTATCCTATCGGAACAAGAGGAATGGGGCCGCAGTTGGGATGAGATATGGGATGAAATGGAGTCCAGGCTTGGGATTATGGAGAACTCGGTAGAAAAAGGACTTGAACCAGGCTTGCGATCTATAGGCGGTTTGCTGGGTGGAAACGCTTCTAAACTGAATTCCTATATATCATACGGCAGCCTGGGAGGTAAAGTTATCACCCAGGCTGTTGCTTACGCTCTGGCAGTTACGGAGTACAATGCGTCTATGGGAAAGATCGTGGCTGCACCTACAGCAGGTTCCAGCGGCATTCTGCCCGGAATACTTATTGCCTTAAAAGACGAAAGGAATTACCCTCGGAAACAGGTTGTAAATGCTATGTTTGTTGCGGCCGGGATTGGTAAGGTTATAGCCAGCAATGCCACATTGTCCGGGGCAGCAGGAGGATGTCAGGCAGAATGTGGAGCAGCGTCTGCCATGGCCGCCGCTTCTGCAGCTTACCTGGGAGGAGGGAATTCAGCTGTTTGTATGGAGGCTGCAGCGATGGCTCTTAAAGGACTTCTGGGTTTGGTATGCGATCCGGTAGCCGGATTGGTGGAAGTACCCTGTTCCAAACGCAATGCTACATCAACTGCCAATGCAATTATATGTGCTGATATGGCTCTGGCCGGGATTAATAGTTTTATTCCTTTTGATGAAGTTGTTAACGCTATGTTTCAGATAGG
>CAZBKS010000512.1:0-2145 GCA_964492475.1 uncultured Syntrophomonas sp.
TTTTACTGAAGCGGCATTTTTATTGGACGAGGAATATCGGGACCACATAACTGAAAAAGAGGCCAAGATATGGCTGGGTCGCTTGGCCGAAATGGGACCCAAAACCGTGATTATTACCAGCGTGCCAGATATACCCGGCCGGCGAAATACTGAAGTAATAGCCTTTAATAGTAAGGACGGTCGTTTTTGGAAAGTAAAGTGTGATTATATTCCGGCCTTCTTTCCTGGAACCGGAGATGGCTTTACCAGTGTTATAGTGGGAAGTATGCTGCAGGGTGACAGCCTGCCCATTGCATTGGATAGGGCAGTTCAGTTTATTTCCTTAGCCATAAGGGCCAGCTATGGATACAATTATCCGCACCGGGAAGGGGTTTTGCTGGAGAGAGTTCTGGATAATCTAAAGGCCCCGGTAATGATAAGCAGTTATGAAATATTGGAATAGTTAAATGCACAAAAAAACCATTGCTATAAGGGAATGTTATCTTGCCAAGCCAAACAGAATGTAATATAATTAACACCAATCTTTAAAAAGAATAGATGAGTCCATGCGATGAAGGGGACTAGTAAATACTATTAGCAGTTTAGAGAGCGGGCGGATGGTGCAAGCCTGCCTGTTAAAGTATTGAATCCACCCTGGATGCAGTCTGTGAAAGCAGAATCGGTGGTTCCGATATAACCGGCTGAGCGGGTGTTACTTAAACACCAATAAGGGTGGCAACGCGGGATTTAACCTCTCGTCCCTGGTAGGGCGAGGGGTTTTTTATATTCTTAGTTTTTAATACATTAATATATTCCAAGGAGGCTCTAAGCTATGATAGGACAACAGTATTTACTGCTTCCTGGCCCCACACCCATCCCGGACCGGGTGCTGCGTGCCATGAACAGGCCTATGATCAATCATCGGGGACCTGAATTCAGGGATATGCTGTATGAAGTGACCCGGGGAGTAAAAAGCATCTATGGTACCGAACAACGTTTATTGATTTATCCTTCATCTGGAACCGGGGTCCTGGAAGCCGCAGTAGTAAACTTTGTTTCCCCGGGAGACAAAGTTTTGGCTGTATCTATTGGTGTTTTCGGCGATAGATTTGCAACTATAGCCCAAAACTTTGGAGCAGAAGTAGAAAAAATTAGTTTTAAATGGGGGGAAGCGGCTGATCCCAACCTGATCCAGGAAATTATACAAAAGGATAAAGAGAAACAAATAAAAGCGGTTTTAATCACGCACAATGAAACATCCACTGGAGCTTTCAACGATATTAAAGCTGTGAAACAAGCGATGCAGGATCATCCTGCCTTATTGATGGTGGATTGCGTGAGTGGATTGGGTGCTCTGGAATTCAGAATGGATGATTGGGGCGTTGATGTAGCTCTAAGCGGCTCGCAAAAAGCTTTTATGATTCCACCCGGATTAGGATTTATGGCCTTTAGCAACCGGGCTTTGGAAACACACAGGAATAATACAAATAATCGTTATTACTGGGATATAACCGCGGGACTAAATTACCTGGAAAAAGGGCAGACTGCTTTTACACCCGCAATTTCCTTGATCTATGGACTGCAGGAAGCGCTGCTTATGATGGCAGAGGAAGGTCTGGATAACATTATCAATAGACACAGGAATTATCGGGATATGGTAAGACAAGCAGTCAGAGAACTCGGTTTGGAGCTGTTAGCTTCGGACCACCATGCCTCTGCCGCATTAACTGCGGTTCTTGCGCCTGGAGGATCCGGAGCCAATCAAATCCGGAGCAAGATGTTAAACCGCTTCAATATAGCAATAGCAGGAGGACAGCAGGCTCTGGATGATGTAATGTTCAGGATCGGCCATCTGGGGTATGTAAGGGAATTGGACCTGCTGGCTGTAATTGCAGCCCTGGAAATAACTATGCTGGAGAGTGGGTTTAAAGTAGAGCTGGGGGCAGGCGTCAATAAAGCTCAGCAATATATACTGGCACAGAATACTTAAGATTGAGAGAAGAAAGGAGTTATGAACAGGTGGAGAAACTAAAAAAGGTAATAATAAGCGAAAAAATAGCTGATGAAGGTCTGGCCCTTTTAGAAAAGGAACTTGAGGTTGATAATCGGGATGGAATATCCAGAGCAGAATTGCTGGATATCATTGATCAATATGATGCACTTATC
>CAZBKS010000513.1:0-2138 GCA_964492475.1 uncultured Syntrophomonas sp.
AAAGAATAGAAGAAGATTTGGAAGGTTTAAGTTTCATGGGCAAAGGCGTATTCAAAAAGAATGCAGGTACAGCCTGCCGTTGGTGTCCATACAAAGCAACTTGTTTCGAGGAAAATTTGGGACCTGTTGAATTAATCAACATCCCCGAAGAAATTTTAACCTATAGCCAAGCCGAAGAAGTGGCCAGAGCCATACTGCTGCTCGAAGAAAAATTAAGCAGCGCCCAAGATATATTGCAAAGGTATTGCGAAGAAAACAATCTTCTGATGCAAACTAATGGGGAATATTTTGGTTCTTACCCTGGCTCCGTCAGCCGCAAATGGGATAAATTGAAAATTTATGAAGCGGTTAAGGACTTGCCTGCAGAGGAGTTGGTTAAAGCCTTTAATATTGATTTAAAGGGAGTCAACGCCCTGGCAAAGAAGAACGAAATCATAAGCCAGGCAGTTCAAGAAGCAGTGACTATAGAGAACGGAAAACCAAAGTTCAAACACGCATCTAAACCGCCTAAAGCAAGTTAGAAAGAGCCCCGCAAGGGGCTTTTTTTATTGGAATTTTTAAAATACATCTCGCGATTTATGCGAGGAAAGGATGTGGATTTCATGGAAAACGGTTGTCGTTTAATTAACCTTCAGATTGAAGTTGTACTGGTAGACCAGGATGTCCTGGCAAGACCAGTATACAATCAACGAGGGTGTCTGCTGCTCAACAAAGGAGCAACTATAAGCAGAGAAAACAAACGTCAATTAAGCAACCACGGAGTTAAAGAAGTATTCGTAACTTCAACAAAGAGGGAGGCATTGTTATGTTAGCTTGTCAAGAAGACGCCGCCACAAAAATTCGGCAAAAGTTAACTAAGCGTGAAAAGGAAGTGCTGCAATGTCTCGCACTGGGAATGAATAACCGGGAAATTGCCACATCGCTAAATTATTCAATTAGAACTGTAAGAAATCATATGTATTCAATAATGAATAAGTTAGCTGTTCGGCCCAGGTTGAAATTGGCGCTATATGCGCTTAAAGCGGAGAAAATGTCTCAAGGAGATATTTTTCATTAATCCTTTTATTGAACAAAAACAACAAACCGGTCTAAATATATAGTCCGGGGAAATTGCAAAGCCCTCCACCTATGGTCGGGGCGGTCACTAAACGAACTGTGGCCGTCCGGCCACAGATTATAGGAGGTAATAATAATATGGAAAAAGACTTTAAACTGGCTGAAGAATACTGGAATGCAGTATTCGAGTTTGCGGACACCGCGAATGCTCTTCACGAGAAGGGGTACAGTGTAGGCCTTATATCTGAACTCATGAAGAGTAATCCAAAGCAAACCGAGCAACGGATAAAATTAGCACAAGCATTCCCTCCGGATAAGAGACTTAAGAATGTACCGATAACTGTTTATCAGGCTGCGGTAGATTTTCCCAACCCTCAAAAAATAGTTGAACTGGCTTGGGAGAATAACTGGACTGCTTCGGATATTCAGTATCAACTCTCTAAATGGAACGGAGAAAAAAACCAGGTAAAAGAGCCAACCCGAACTCCAATTGAAAAAGCACTCGGGGTAGATGCAGAAGGAATGACCACGGCCAAAAAGCTGTACGCATTCCTGGAATTGCGTCCTGGCGATTACTCCAGATGGGTAAAGAAAAATATTGAAAAAAATATTTACGCTGAAGCCGGGAAGGATTATATAGTATTCCGCATGAATGCGGAAAACCCTCTGGGTGGGCGTCCCACAAGGGATTATAAACTCACTGCAAGGTTTGCTAAGAAGCTGGCTATGGCATCACAATCTGCGAAAGGCGAAGAAGCCAGAAATTATTTCATTCGCATTGAAGAAGCTGTTTTTGCCAAAGCAAAGGATATTCCAGTAACTTTCAATGGGTTGTCTTTAGAAGAGCAGGCTGATGCAATTCTGGAAGCCTTGGAGCAGGGTAAATCATTGCCAAATACCTTCAGAAAGAATCTTGCACAAAACGCAGCAAAACTCAAAAGAATCAAGTGAACCACCAGCACCCGGGTCATATAAAATGGCCCGGGTATTTACAAGGAGGGCTTTTAATGGAGTTAATTAAAGCAGTGAAAAGACAGGACATCGAAAAAATTGAAAATTTATTGTTTAACCGATGTGCCGAT
>CAZBKS010000514.1:0-2127 GCA_964492475.1 uncultured Syntrophomonas sp.
AATTCAAAGACCTGGGTTTGCTGCGATTCAGGGACCTGCCGCAGATTGAGCCCAGGAACGGTGGGGCTTGAAGTGATCGGCTAATTTATAAAATATAAGAGACAGGATTATCATACCTGTAAAAAATAGTATAGCTTTAATATCAGGAGTCTTTAGAGCGAGCATACAACCTCCAAAATTGAAGTTAAAAAACAACAATTAGGTACTATGGTCATAAATTGATTATACAATATTTTCATTTAAAATAAAAGAAAAGAATTTAACTTGGAGTTCAAATTAGAGAAATTATTAAGCTTTGCTGTTAATCACATGATAACAAATGTAGTAAAATAATAAAACATATCAAGCAATATTGAGGTGTAAAGAAGTATATGAAAACATATTATGATTGTATTCCCTGCTTATTGAGACAGACTATTGAGGCTATGCGCATGTCTGGGGTGGATGAGAAGGTCCAGGAAAAACTGATTAGATTTGTACTGCGTGAAACTGCTGATATGGATCTGAACGAGACCCCACCTTATATGGCCTGCATAATTCATCGGAAGATAAGGGAGGTCCTGAATAACCCGGATCCATACCAGGATATTAAGGAGCAGTTCAACCAGCTGGCTTTTGACATGTATGAAGGCTTGCGGCAGCAGGTAGATGAATCGGAAGATCCTTTTGACACCGCGGCACGTATTTCTATTGCCGGCAATATAATAGATTTTGGGGTTCGTGCCGATATCGAAGCGCAGGAGGTCAAGGAAACGCTGCTGGAATGTCTACAGGGTCCAATAGCTTTTAACACTGCTGCCGAACTAAGCCGTTCCATACAGCAGGCCGATAATATCATGTTTCTGGGTGATAATGCGGGAGAAATTGTGTTTGATCGCCTCTTGATTGAACAGATGCCCGGGGCTAAAATCTGCTATGTGGTAAAAGCAAGCCCGATTATAAACGATGCCACCATAAACGATGCAATTGCGGCTGGCATGGATGAGCTGGTGAAGGTTATTGATAATGGCAGCGATGCTCCAGGCACCATTTTAAAATTGTGCTCGACTGGCTTTATTGAAGAGTTTAACAAAGCTGATCTGGTTATAGCCAAGGGCCAGGCCAATTATGAGACGCTTAGTGACGTACAAAACAAAGATATCTATTTCCTGTTAAAAGTAAAATGTCCCGTGATAGCCCGAGACCTGGGCTGTGACACGGGGGCTATAGTCATCAAGAGAAACTCTATCAAAAACAGCAGAACCGGGATTTCTTAAAGTTTTGACTCCAGCCGGCATGATTGGCAAGGGCAGGCGGTACTTCCTCGAATATATAGTTTGTGAGATAATAAAAGGGAAAAAAGGCAAATGATAACTATTCCGTACCCGGGTTGAATGTTGGGAACAGAGAGGGGAAAGGTATATGTATGCAGTGATTCTTGCAGGCGGTACGGGGGAGAGATTCTGGCCTCTATCCCGCCGCGACAAACCCAAACAGTTTTTATCTCTTCTGGGCAGTCGTACCATGCTGCAGATGACAGTTGACAGGCTGAAAGGACTGCTGACTCTCTCGGATATTTACGTAGTAACTGATACTATATATCTCGAACTGGTTAGAAAACAACTGCCCGAGCTTCCCCTGGAAAATATAATCTGTGAGTATTGTGGACGAGATACAGCGGCAGCGGTTGGATTGGCAGCTGCCTATATCCAACGCCGCGATCCTCATGGAATGATGGTGGTTTTGCCAGCCGATCATTTTGTCGCCGACATCGAAGAATTTCAAAGGATATTACAGGCTGCTATGAGGTCGGCTTCTTCCGGAGAGTTTGTAGTAACTATAGGAATCAGACCCTCCCGGCCGGAAACTGGATATGGCTACATACAGCAGGGTGAAGCGATAGACAATCTGGAAGGTATTAAAGTTTATCGAACGATTGCCTTTCATGAGAAACCTGACATCCAAACGGCTCTTGCATATATAACCCAGGGGAATTATTTATGGAACAGCGGTATGTTTGTCTGGCAGGTGGAGTTGCTTCTTGGATTAATTGCCCGGTACCTGCCCGAATTGAATCAGGGCCTGGCGCTTATCGCCGGGGCTATAGGAACTGAGCGGGAAGCGGAGGTTATAAAAGACGTCTATGAG
>CAZBKS010000515.1:0-2123 GCA_964492475.1 uncultured Syntrophomonas sp.
AGATCGTGGGAAATTTCTGACCGCTGGCGCACATATGGGTGGAGGAAATGATAATGGCAAAGAAACAGCGCTATTAGCTCAGAGATTGCAATGGCATTGCCCGATGGGCGTTTATTATTCCATTGAGAAACTAATAATGCGTGGAGGTGATAAATGGGTCTTAATAATGTTGCCTGTTTACAAATAAATTTTGAATGGAGTGTTGCAAATGTCAGGTAATGAATCAGGATGGGCGAACCCTGCACCTGCAGGGCTAGTAGCACTGGCTGTGGCGGAAGCTTTATTTTTTGCATCAACAGGAGGACATGTATCCGGAACTGCCGCACCTTTGATAGGATTTTGGATGTTGGGTGGATTTGTAGTTCAGATTATTGTAGCTCTTATTGAACTAAGAGAAGGTAGTATGGCAGGTGGCAATGTGTTCACAATTTTCGCTGCATTCTTCATGCTAGTTGGAGCTTTCGAGTTTACTTTCAAATATTTTGCGGGACTTAATGGATGGCCCATTGACGCCACTATAGATGGTTATGCATGGGCAGTATTGGCCATGGCTTTGATTATATTTACACCAACATATCTCAAAGAAACCCCGGCGTTGTTTGGCATTTTCATTTTGATTATTGATGTAGGGTTAACAATTTTGGCCCTAATGGATCTGCACATTATTGGCCATGACCCCTGGCTGCCAATATTTGCAAATATGTGTCTAGTCAATACTATCCTACCGCTCTATCTTGCAGCAGCGACTGTACTTGGTACCACTTTCGGTAAATCAATATTACCTGTAGGAAAGCCTTTAATAAAATAATTGGTTTTATTCCTTATATTTATATGGGTTGAGATTATGTAAACCGTCAAGAAAAAATAAAGAATCTGACACAAGGGGACGGTTCTCCTGTGTCATCTAGGAGAATGACACAGAAGAACCGTCCCTTTGTGTCTAATAATTTTACCATATTTTATTGCCCTGAGGAACATATGTTCTAATGCTAATGTTTTTTCGATTCCTCGGCAGCAGTACTTTTCAATATGAAAAAGGCACCGTCAGGTTGCTGGCCTATATTTGCAGCTGGACCGGGGGGGTAATCCGTTCCACCGTTCACCATGATTATGCCTGGGTGGGAATAAGCGAATTGGACCGATACGACTTTGCACAGCGACCGGCCGTTGGTGGAGAAGCTAATGAGGGAAAATAGGTGAGCAATCATTCAAAACGCATCGGGGCCAAACTAGCCTCTCTCGGTGAGGGCTTGCCAGATTCGAATCCGGATTCAATTCTTAAAACCGATGTCTTCCTGGAAGACCTGGACCATGAGGTTTATTCTCCCGTTACAAACAATTCGATTTAAACACCTGCCCAGGAGTATTGAACCAATACAAAGAATGCCTTCCTCATTCTATAGGAGGGCTTTTTCATAGAGTAATCAGGCAAGTTTTACTATAACCAATAGATATTATGGGAAAAAGTGGTATAATTTGTATTGGTATTAAATGGTGAATATTGTCGTCATAGGAACTGTCATTCTGAACGCAGGGAAGAATCTAAAAACCTATGGCATCATAATATAGCCAATAATGAACGAAACAGAGGTATCCGCAATCATGTTATCATTCGGCCTGTACGAACAAGTCATCAATAACATTATGCAGCAGCACCTGGATCAAATCAGCAACGAAATGACCATGATTCAAACGACCCCCATTGATTCAGCTGAGTCATCCAGGATCTTGTCCGTTTATCTGGCCCTGGTTGTAAGAGATGTTTTGAACTATATCGAGGGCGAGAATGATGCCCTGGATCATCGCATAACCATCTGCAACAACTTGATCGAATATATTGCCGCAACCATCGAAAAAGGTGAATCAGGCTTTAAACCCAACCGCCCATTGGCTGATTTGGTCCGGGAAAAAATTATTCATCAAGATGCCAAATTACTATTGGCCCTGCTTTATAAAAAAGGTACCCAAATGGCCCTTAACCCGCAAAAGGCCATCCTTATTCGCCCCGATACCTCGATTGCGGAAAACTCACTTTTCACCGGGGCCATGCATGAACCCAGCATGGTTTCAGAATTAAAGAAGGAAATCAGGACCTGTGACCGGATAGAGGTATTGGTTTCAGT
>CAZBKS010000516.1:0-2120 GCA_964492475.1 uncultured Syntrophomonas sp.
CAGATAGCCCTGTATGTAAGACCTGACCTGGTCAGCCGGGGAATATATCCCATAATGGCCTTCGCACAGTACATCTGCATTTAAACCCAGCAGGAGCTGCATTGACTCTCTCCACTGCTGTTTATCGGAACCCCATTCCTTAAAAAATGGACCGTGCACATCCTGTGCAAACAACACTTTTTTGCCCCCTATTTCTGCATATATGGATATACTGCCCGGGGTATGGCCCGGAGAATGTATACAGTGAAATTCAATATCTCCCAGTTGAAAACTTTCATTACCAGTTAAAACCCGATCCACCTTTACCCCTTCATATTTAACCCCATACCAGGCCTCGGCAGTCAATTCCGGCCTGGCCTCTTCAATAGCAGGCAAATCCAGAGTATGAGCAATTATTTGGGCATTCAATGAATCCCGAAATTTTTTTAGCCCTCCAATATGATCAATATGCCCGTGAGTTATTACTATGAAACGCACTCTATCTAAATCGAAACCCGATTTTTTTATCAGGTCTAAAATAAGTCCAGCACTCTTGCCCGCACCGGCATCAATTATACATAGTTCGTCATCGCTCTCCATTAGATATACGCAGCAATCATCTGCACTGCTGACGCCTGGCCCGCCGACCATATAAATTCCGGGTACGATTTCTACCGTCTTCTTTTTCATCTGCATACCTCCTCGTAAATGAACCCTTGGGTTCAACTCTTAACAGATATCTTTTGATTATAGCATTCCCCACAACATGGCTCATACTTCTCCTGATTGCCAAGCAAGATCACATTACCATCCTGTTCAGGCAGTTCTTCTTTTAACCAGGTAAATACTGCATCCTGGCCGCAGGCACAGACTGCGGTTAGTTTAGTTACTGAATCAGCTATTGCCATAAGGTTGCCCAGACTTCCAAAAGGCAAGCGCCGGGCATCCATGTCCAGACCGCATACAATGACTATTTTTCCCTGATCTCTTAAAGACTGGCAGAAACTCACAATCCATTCCGGGAAAAACTGGGCCTCATCTATAGCCACTACATCCGCTTCTATACCTACTGGCTGATAAAGGGTCAACACTTCTATACCAAATGCCTGCCGTGCAGAAGCAATTATCACTTTGCTATCGGTTCTCACATCCACAGCCGGTTTGAAAAATACTACCTTTTTGTTTGCCAGTGTATACCTTTCCAGCCTTCTGACCAGTTCCGTGGTTTTCCCGGAAAACATGGGACCAGATATTACTTCAATCCTGGCCATCGATCTGCCTCCCTTTAATGACTCAATTCCCTGCTTTACCAAAAATAACCTCGCTATAGTATTCAATAAATCTATTCTGCATACCTGCCTATAACCCATCAAAATGAATAATACTTAAATTGTCTCTTTACCTGTGACAAATGGAACAAATATATCTTTCTTCACCCATTTAACCTTGTGAAAAAGACCTTTAGTACAATGTATTGTCAATTGTCGAAATTACTCGTATAATGTTGAATCACAGTAGTAGATTGCAGCGCTGCACTTCTATTATGCGGTATCAGGGGTAGACGCAAAAGGATATTGTGCTTCCTATCAAGCTTAGCATCTAAAAAGTTATGTGTCCCCCTGCCATAAACGTATAGACTCTTGGAAGACTTCAGATTTAACTTAGTAGACCAAGTACAATAATGTCACAGTACCAATTGTTAATTTACTTGCGCCATTTTGAAATGGATCAAATAATGAGGAGGTAATTATTGTGGCTGATACAATGAAGGCTTTAGTCTACAATGGCCCGGAAAAAATCGCTCTTGAGGATGTTCCCATGCCCAAAATCATCGCACCCGATGATGCTATTATTCGCGTTACAACCTCCACTATTTGTGGTACTGACATTCACATCTGGCACGGCGGTATGCCAGAGGTTGCACCGGGAAGAATAATCGGACATGAGTTCGTTGGAGAAGTCGTAGAGGTTGGACCCGCGGTTCGCAATAATAAAGTTGGAGATAAAGTAGCCGTTTCCTGTATTACCCAGTGCGGTGAATGTTTCTATTGCGTACGGGGAGTTTATTCTCATTGTACAACTGGAGGCTGGATCTTCGGATATATGATTGATGGCTGTCAGGCTGAATACGTTCGGGTTCC
>CAZBKS010000517.1:0-2108 GCA_964492475.1 uncultured Syntrophomonas sp.
TTTGCTATTCCTGCTAAAATGGAAACCCAGAGCATAGTCACCCTGGAAGCCATGGCTTCCGGGCTTCCGATTGTCGCAGCCCGGTCCGGGGCTTTGCCGGAATTAGTTGCTGATGGTGATAACGGCTTTTTGTTTGCTCCCGGGGATTCAAAAGAGCTGGCTGACAAAATCTGCCGCTTGTTGGAGAACCAGAATATGAGGCAGACTATGGGACAGCGCAGTATTGTAAAAGTAGTACAGCATGAAATAAATTCCAGCCTGCAAATGATTGAGAGAATATACTATGAGGTTATTAATAATGCTATGGTTAAAACTTCTAGGCTTGGTTAGCCTTATCACCGCGTTGTTTGTTTTTCCAAACTATACCCGCTACGTTCTGTCTCAACCCTTAAAGCGGCCACTGGCCGAATTGACTGCCCCTAATATTTCAGATCGAATTCTAGTTTTTTCGCCTCATCCCGATGACGAAAGTATTGCACTGGGAGGATACATCTATAGTGCCAGCCAGAATGGGGCAACAGTGAGAATAATCCTGGTTACTGATGGGAACAAACAAGGTCTGAAGGAGAAGCGCTGCAGCGAATTTTGCAAGGCTGCTGCTCTGCTGGGCATTTCCACGGAGCAGCTTGTTTTTTGGGACTACCCGGACGGTCAAGCCCGGTCCTTTACTGATGAACTGACCTTACAAGCAGAACAGGAAATTGATAGTTTTGGTCCAACCTTGATTCTTTATCCTCATCCAGCCGACCGGCACCGGGATCATTCAATAATTGGAGGTATAGTGGAACGGCAACTGAGCAATAATCAAAAACACGGCTCCCATATCCTGGCCTATCGTTACCTTGTTCACTACTGGTTTTTTCCCCAGCCCAGGATATTAGTAAGAAATGATATTGTTGTTCCACCTCACGGATTGATAGGCCTCAGGCACGATTGGAAGCAGTTTTTTCTGGATACTGAAGCCAGGGATGCCAAGGAAGCGGCTATCAACCAATATCGCAGCCAACTAAAAAATCCTTTCCTTATACCTCTGCTGCGTGGTCTGCTTAGATCAAATGAACTGCTGGATAAATGGAGTCCAGGACCAGATAATTTACTAATCTAGAAATGGGTGCTGAAATGCAATTCCTGCCGATGAACAAGGAAGAAATGAATAATAGAGGCTGGGATCAACTCGATATTATACTCATAAGCGGAGATGCTTACGTGGATCATCCCTCCTGGGCCTCTGCCCTGCTAGGACGTTTCTTGGAATCACATGGCTTTCGGGTAGGGATAATCGCCCAGCCAGATTGGAGAAGCACCCATGACTTTGGGCAACTAGGGGCACCCCGCTTGTTCTTTGGAATAAGCGCCGGTAATCTAGACAGCATGGTCAGCCATTATACCGCAGATAAGAAAAAGCGCCGGGGAGACTTATACTCCCCCGGGGGCCAGGACGGTCATCGGCCTGATCGGGCTGTTATCGTTTACACCAACCGGATACGAGAAGCTTTTCCCGGTGTACCGGTTATTATTGGAGGAATAGAAGCCAGTCTCAGACGACTGGCTCACTACGATTATTGGAGCAATCAGATAAGACGTTCCCTGCTGCTGGACAGCAGGGCAGATCTCCTGGTTTTCGGAATGGGCGAATTCACCCTGTTGGATATTGCCAGGCGTTTCAAACAAGGTAAGGATATCAGACAAATTCGTAATATCCATGGTACCGCTTATGTTTCCGATGCTCTTCCCCCAGGGGCCATAATGCTGCCCTCTTATGAAGCAGTACGAGAAAATAAGCAGTCCTTTAACCTGTTTACCCGCCAGCTGTTCAAGAATATTAATCCCTATACATCTCCCCCCCTGGCCCAGGCCCATGGTGATCGAATGGTAATAGTCAATCCTGCTCCGCTGCCGCTAAGCACAGAACAATTGGATTCGATATATGAACTTCAATTTCAACGCATCTATCATCCCAGGTATAAGAAGGCAGGCGGCATCCCGGCCCTGACCCCGGTGCAATTTTCCCTTTTAACCCACCGGGGATGTTTTGGTGGCTGTCATTTTTGCTCCATCGGACTGCACCAGGGTAAATTTATCCAAAACCGCAGTATTGGGTCTCTAAC
>CAZBKS010000518.1:0-2104 GCA_964492475.1 uncultured Syntrophomonas sp.
CCCCATGGCCAGCGGGTTTTTCCTTCTCATTACCAATTGTACCGCCATATCCAGGGCTTTATCAATCATATCACTGCGCACAAAAAAAAGGTTTCCACCGGTGAATATGCCCTCTTTAAGCTGTACATAGGTACGCAAGACCCCCGGAAATTTATTCTCGTTTACCTCTTTACTGGTTAGAGCATAAAAAAAGTCGCCTTCGCTTCTTTCCGTTTGTTCAATAAAATCATCTATGGCTGCGCAGGTAATAAAAGGTATATCGGTAGGCATTACCAGAATACTCTCGCTGATACCGTTTTTTAACCGTTGGACCGCGTTGGCCAGACTCTCAATGGCATTCTCGCCGTCGGCAGCAAAAAAAAGATTTTCATCCTCAGGGATTATCTTCTGAAGTTCCTGTACCGGTCCGCTTATTACAATTCTCTTTATATATTCTGATTGCCGTAAAGCTCTCAATACATAGAGAATCATGGGCTGCCCGGCTATCATAATGAACGCTTCGTTATCATAAGGAGCTGCTGCTTTCAGTTCGTCACAGATCCTGCCCCCCGCGAGTATTACTGCATCGTATGCCATTAGTCCTTCTCCTTATCTAGGCAAGCCCTCTTTTTTAAGTGATTCCATCATAATGTTTTCAGCATTCTCTATGTGATCCTGGGCTACCTGCCGGGCCAACTGGGTATCCCGGGACTGAATAGCTTCAACTATGGTGCGATGCTCCTGCAGGGATTGCTGCATTCGGCCCGGTACGGACAGTGACGTTACCCGGCAGCGTTGAATTTGTTCCCGCAGATTATTAATTATATTGGATAGTCTATCATTGCGGCTGGCCTGGTAAATTAACTCATGAAATCTGGTATCAACATCTACCAGTTTGTCCATGTCATTATTAGCTATGGCTTCTGCCTTTCCAACCAGGAATCTCTCCATTTCTTCCAGCTCTTCATCAGTTATACGCTCAGCGGCCAGGGCTGCTGCCAGACCTTCCAGGGCTGCACGTATCTCATAAACATCAGCAATATCTTTGAATGATATATCTGCCACATAGGCTCCTTTTCTTGGAATCATTACAATAAAGCCCTCTAATTCAAGCTTCCTCAGGGCTTCTCTTATTGGGGTTCTGGAAACACCCAGCTCCTCTGCCAACTGAATTTCCATAAGCCGTTCCCGCGGTTTGAGACTGCCGTTAATAATTGCTTCCCGGATAGCATCCAAAACCAGCTCTCTCAGGGGTTTGTAGGATTCAAGATTAACCGGTACCAATCGCCTGTTTTCCATTTAATCACCTCTACCATATGATGAAACAAGATAAGCCTCGGAGTAACTCTGCTTCATAACTTGTCGGGCCTTTAAAGCGTCCTCCGGGTGGTTGAAAATACCAAATACTGTCGGCCCGCTTCCTGACATGGCTGCTTTTATCGCCCCCAGTCTTTTCAACTGCTCTTTTATCAGCATAATTTCTGGATAAATGACTGTACTTACCGTTTCTAAAACATTTTCACAGCAATGTGATATTTCTATAATATCATATATTTCCCAGGCTTTAATAAAAGCATTAAGGTCAGGTAATATATGTACCTTATCCAGTTTAAACTTCCCATATACCTCGGCAGTAGATAATTCAAAATCCGGTTTTACTATTAATATCCAGGGCAAAAATCTGGTGGGCAGACTGCTTAATAGTTCTCCCCGCCCTCTGGCCACACAGGTTGATCCCTTTATATGGTCGTCGTTTATTAAAACGTCACTCTCTACTGTCTCATCCATTATTATACGCGGATTACCCTGTAAACAAAAGGGGACATCCGATCCGATCCGGGCGGAGATATGAGTTAGGATTTCATCCGGTATATTGTAATTATATAAAATATTAATCCCCTTTAACACCGCAGCGGCATCAGTGCTGCCTCCTGCCAATCCTGCCCCCACCGGGATGTTCTTTTCAATAAAAATTGATACCCCTTCTCCGCGGCCATAAGTCTGCAGGATCAATTGGGCTGCTTTATAAGCTAAATTACCGCTGTCATTGGGTATCTTTAGACTGTTGCTTTTAACTGAAAGGCTGGCGCCTGGCTGGATATATATTCTATCCACCAGGTCTATC
>CAZBKS010000519.1:0-2101 GCA_964492475.1 uncultured Syntrophomonas sp.
AATCCCGGAAGAGAATCTTAACTGGTACATTCCGTATACCGGGTGTCCTTTTTCGAGTCCGCAGGATACATAATCTCCAGTTGCCGGGCTGTAGGAGTATTTAAAAAAATCCATGGCTGTTTCCTCAATATGGTTACCGCAGTAAACATTATCATCCCTGATAATTCCAAGCAGGCCATCCAGCGTGGTAACATGTACCATGGTACAGCCATTTAAAATTTGCTGAGCTTTTTTTAGTTTTTGCTGAAGTTCTCCGTTATTATCTCCTGCCCGGGACCTTTCAAGTTCTCTCATTATGCGATTGAAATTTGCTTCTCCCCTGAAAGGTGCTATTTCTTCTTGATATGCCTCTTCATTTTCACAATATTCTCTGAACTTTTCCAGATAAGAAAATTTTTTGTCCATTAAGGCTTCCCCCAATTTAGACTAAAATTCACCGATAGTTTTTCAATCTTTTTCTATTATAGTCATTTTTCTTCTCGTATGTTCAAAATATCAAGCATTAAGTATAATTAGTATCGGGTAAATTTTTGTACAGGGGGAGTGTGTCTGTGTATTCGTTTTACCGGGTGGAATTTATATTTGATGACGCTGATTTTATTGGGGAAGGCTTTGATTTATGTGATTCTATCAACTTACTGATTAATTCTGTTAATGAATTTAACCAGGCTGGTTTAGATAATGGCATAGAAATCTTTTTATATGATATTCAAATGCGTATTTTGAATTTTGTTATTCGAATTCCCATTTCATACAACGATAAAACTGACTTGTTGAATGCGTTTAAATTAATACTGATGAAAAATTTTACAGAATTCAATCCCTTCAATATAGAAGATGACTCTAATGATGAAATTATAAAAACCAAATTATTTAAATCAATAACTAAATATCATTGCTGCCAGTTATTAATGAAATCAGGGGAATTAATATCTGCCAGCAGCATTGAAGATTTTGTAAATGAAGTGCTTTCTGATATTGAAGAAGATGAAGATATAACCTGCTTCGATGAAGAAGAATTGGATAATGACGAACTCACTGGTATATTTGATTTTCCCGGACAGCACTCTCCTGGTACCGAATCTTCAACCGCATCTCCAGAAGAGCACCTTTTTAACCACCTGATAGGTCTGGACGAATTCAAACAGGAAATGTTATCTATCACACGTTTTGCTGAACTAAACTGTAAACTGAAACTCAATTCTCAGAATATGCGGGTCTTTCCCTATCATTATCTTTTTACAATCGAACCCGGTATGGGACTTTCAAGTATCCTAAACACCTTTAGCCAGCATTTAATAAAAAACGGGGTAATTCAAAATCCAGATATAATGGAATACGAAGGATATCTGGATTTTACCGATAACTCCAAGAACCTGCTGGGAATATTCTATAAAGGTGATGATGGCCAGTATCATGGTGATGATAATTATGGGGTGGTGGCCGTGAATATCAGCCAGCAGCTCAGCAACCCGCAGTTCAAATTTGGTGAATTTATGGACTTGCTCTGGGATATTAGAGGCAGTGTCATCTTTGTTCTCATAGTAGATAATTTTAATCCTGATAACAACGAAAGAATAATTAAACGCATTAAAAGCAAAGTCAATTGTCATCATATATCCTTCCCCCCATATACGGATAACCAGCTTTTTGCCATCGCCCAGAAACTGATTAAGAAATCCGGTTTATCTCTGGACAGGGCTGCAAAGGAAATTTTAGTTAAACGGATAACAGAATCTAAAGAAAGTGGATCTTTTGAAAATTTGCGTACGGTTCAAAAAATTATAGAAGAAATCATGGTAGAGAGATTCTTTAACGCTTCCAACTCCAATGAGGCCACACTCGATACCATAAGTGCACAGGATTTGTCTGCTCTCGGATTAAACCAGGATGATTCGTCAGACAATGCCTGGCATGAATTCGATAATATCATTGGACTTGCAGAAGTAAAAAAGCGCTTGAAAGAAATCGCTGATAGTGCCAAGGTACGGAGAATAAAGACAACTCTGGGGATGAAGGTTAGTAACGACTCAAATCACATGATGTTTTCAGGTAATCCCGGTACCGGCAAAACAACTGTAGCCAGAATAATGGGCAGAAT
>CAZBKS010000520.1:0-2089 GCA_964492475.1 uncultured Syntrophomonas sp.
TTTTCACCTGCGGTATCCTCAATGGCTGACCGTTTAAAGCCGAGACCTCACGAGCCAGATTAATCATGCCCAGACAATCACCCCGGTTAGGAGTCAAATCAAGCTCCATAATCACATCCGAGCCTGCTTCCTCCACACCCTCGATGGCTATTCCGGCCATAGTCAGCCGGTGAGCTAACTCTTCCGCAGTCCAATCTATATCAATGTATTCTTTTAACCAATTTATCGATACTCCCATACCCTTTACCTCCTAAAACTGCTTTAAGAATCTCCTGTCGTTGTCAAAAAACAGGCGCAGGTCGTTAATCCCATATTTAAGCATGGCTATTCGTTCAATACCCATTCCAAATGCAAACCCGGTTACCCTTTCGGGATCATAACCACCGTATTCCAGTACTCGCGGATTCACCATCCCGGCCCCCAGGATTTCCAACCATCCAGTATGCGAACACACCCTGCATCCTGCACCTTTACATATAACACAGGATATGTCCATCTCTGCACTGGGTTCAGTAAAGGGGAAAAAGCTGGGTCTAAAACGCACCTTTAAATCAGCATCGAATATCTCCCGGGCAAAATGCATCAAAGTTCCTTTAAGATCCGCCAGAGTAATCCTGTTATCCAGAACCAGTCCCTCTACCTGCTGGAACATCGGTGAATGGGTGGCATCATCATCTTTGCGATATACTTTACCTGGTACGATAATCCGCACCGGAACCTGCGGGGCTAACTTTTCCATGGTGCGAACCTGTACCGGAGAGGTATGGGTCCGCAATACTATGTCCTCATCTATATAGAAGGTGTCCTGCATATCCCGGGCTGGATGATCCCTGGGCACATTGAGGGCTTCGAAGTTGTAATAATCCAACTCAATTTCGGGCCCTTCGGCAATATTAAATCCCATTCCCACGAAAATATCCCGAATTTCTTCGTAAACCCGGGTAAGAGGATGTTTACTTCCTCTCATAAAAGGAAGCCCAGGAAGTGAAACATCAATTTTCTCCGCAATCAGACGCTTCTCCATTTCCTGCTGCTTCAATTCTTCCGTTTTCTTGTTAATCATTTCTTCCAACTGCATTTTAAAATTATTGGCTGCCATACCCAATTCGGCCTTCTCTTCCGGGCTTAAGTCCTTCAGACTTCTGAGCAAGAGAGTGATCTCTCCCTTTCTGCCCAGGGTCTTAACCCTGAGATCGTTTAATTTTTCGATACTCACTGCTTCTTGCAGCAGTTTTTCAGCACGGGCCTTCACTTCATTTAATTTTGTTAACATCGGTTTTAACATCCTCCCTGGCAGAAAATAAAAAATGCTTTGGTCCCCTAAGGGACGAAAGCTGTGTTCCGCGGTACCACCCAAATTAATCAAGTATAATAACACCTGATTCACTTATTGCCTTTAACGGCGGCAACCGGTAAGACCTACTGCTATTTCAACCCACTGCTCCCAGGTGAATTCCCCTGCATTCTCTCTGGCTGTACTTCCAGTCGCTGATACAGCCTCCCTGAAGAGATAAATTACAGCTTACTTGTCCTGTTCATCGCATTTATTATTTATGCGCTTATTGGGTAATAAGCATCTTATACAAAAGATAATAGGCGATGCATCCAGATGTTTCGAATAGCTGCCAGTATACATCAGCTTGAGCAATCATCATGGGTCACCCTCCACTCTCTAAATACGGGGAACTCTTCGTAGTTTATTCCCCCACAAAACAGCACTACGAATAAAAAGGATTACTTCCTCTGCTTCCCTGCTTCGTACACTATTATACCACAGGCTACACCCGCATTTAAAGAATCAACTGCTGTAATTATTGGAATTTTAAAAGAGTGGTCACAAATATTTAATATTTTGGGGCTGACTCCCCGCGCTTCACTACCAATAATTACAATAACTGGACCAGTAAAATCAACCCTGTTTATATAAAAATCGGTACTTAATGAGCTGGCCAGGATACGATAACCCTCTTCTTTGAACCTGAGTAATTCTTCTATCGATATGTCATTAAATACTGGTATATTGAATACTGCACCCATGCTGGATCGTACCACTTTAGGGTTAAATGGGTCTACACACCCGGTACTGAGC
>CAZBKS010000521.1:0-2079 GCA_964492475.1 uncultured Syntrophomonas sp.
CCGCAAGCATGATATTAAGTCGTCCCTTTCATTAGGCTCTCGCTTACTTTTTTGCTTCCTCATGGTATTCTTCTTCGGTATTTACCTCCCAGAGGTCATAATTGCTGCCCTGTATGTTCTTAGCTGCCAGCAGACCGGTCAAGATAGAATGATCCATATTATTATAGCGGTGCAGTCCATTTCTTCCTATGCTCTGAAAGTTCTCCAGGCTTTTTATATAATCCATAACTGCCGGCATGGCTTGCTGGTAATCATCATCATAAACCGGGTATGCTTTAGGGACCCTTATTACAAAGCCCCATTTAACCCACTCTCTTTCAATCAATCCTATACGGCAGATTTCATTTACTGCTTTTTGTATTAGTTTATCATCTGGAGAAGACCAGAGTTCATCCCCCTCATTGCAAAAATACTCCAGCCCCAGGGAACTGCATCCCTCTTCTGGAACCATGGATGGACTCCACTGTTTAAAATTCTGTATCCGCCCCAGCTTCACTTCGGGTGAATGTACATAAATCCAGTTATCAGGGAAAAGAAAATCAGAATTTAAAGCCAGATTCACAGAAAGAAAATCCCGGTATTTTAATAGATTGCCTGCTTCGAGAACATATTGCTCTGGCGCAGGATTCAGTATATTAATAAAATCCCTTAAAGGCAGGCTGGAAATAACATAATCCGCCTCAATATCACTCTTTAAACCGTTATGATTCAATATGCTGACTGAACAGATCCTATTCTCTTGCCTTTCAATACCAGTTACTTTTGTATTTAACCAAACCTGACCACCTGATTGCATAACTGCATCAGCTACTGCCTCATACATCTGCCCCGGTCCCAATCTAGGATAGTTGAACTCTTCAATCAAGGTTTTGATCTGGTTTTCGCGAAACTGTTTCAATAATGCGTTTACTACTGCGGATACCAGTGATAAACCCTTTATCCTCTGCGCTGCCCACTCCGCTTTCAGTTCAGTACAGGGCATGCCCCAAACCTTTTCTGTATATGATTTAAAAAAGTGTTCAAAAAGCCTGCGACCAAAGCGGTTTACTACCCAGTCTTCAAAACTCTCTTCAGGTTTAACTGGACTTACTTTAACCTTCAGGTAGCTGAGCATTATCAAAAGAGCCTCATACATGCCCAGCCCGGCCAGAGCAGTAAAGGGTTTGATGGGGTAATCAAAAAACTTGCCGCGATAATATATGCGTGATAATCGAGGACGCAGCAGGAATTCTTCCTTGAGCACCTCATTCCACAAGTCTTCTACTTCTTCGATTTTAGTAAAAAAACGATGACCGCCCAAGTCAAAGCGGTAGCCTTTTTCCTCTACAGTTTTACTTATCCCCCCGACCTGTGCTTCCTTCTCAATCAGGGTAACTTCATATCCCTCTTTAGCCAGTGCATATCCAGCAGATAAACCGGCTGGCCCAGCACCCAGGATTATTACTTTCTGCATGATTAGGCTCTACCTCATTTCCAATAACTTCAATGTTCAAACAGGCTGCGGCGGGCGAAGAAATGAAAAAAGAATACCAGGGCCACTGATATGGCCTTCGCATACATATACCACAGGTTTAATAGTACCAATACATACATTATCAAATCATTCAAGCCTAACCCAATCAAGCCTATAAGGGAATACCAGATAAATTCCTTTAGAGGATGCATCTTGCTTTTCTTAAAAACAAATAACTTAACAAGGGAGTAATTTACTATTAGTCCACAGATAAAAGCCAAGGATGTTGCATATAGATAGTATAACTTCGCGTATTCAACCATTATCCAAAGAAGTCCCACATCCGCCGCCAAAGCCAAAAAGCTCACTGCTCCATATTTACAGATATCTTTTATTTGCGATATATACTGTTGGTGATGGTGTAGAATGTTCTCTATTATATTTTGAAGTTGAGCCCTATTCATAATTGGTCTCCGATATTAATATTAGGTTTAACAGCATAATAATTATCGGCTAATTTGGTAAAAGCCTTTAACTGATGATGTTTTTATATCCATGGGGATTTAAACTATGCCATGTCCATGCACTTGTAATAATATCCTCTAAGTTAGTTAATTTTGGTTCCC
>CAZBKS010000522.1:0-2077 GCA_964492475.1 uncultured Syntrophomonas sp.
TCCATCGTAGGATGAAGAATACAACTCTTTTAAATATCGGTGGTAGTCATCAGCCTTAATCACCATAAAACCAAAGACAATAATATATAACAAATAGCCGATAGATTGAATTAACTTATTATTCATAAGGCCGCCCCCTAATAGGTATGTATGTTATATATTCTCTATTGTGGTCATTAATTCCTTTTGTATCTTTTGGCTTTGTTCTTTCCTGGCCAGTGTTGAGGTTTGGTAGAAAGGGCGGCAGTATCTATTTCTGCCCTGAATACCAGAGAATATAGTTTTTGCTCCGGCTGATGAACTTCACGATGGAGAAAAATTAGCTTTACTTTTTAAAGATCAAGCAGCCAATGTATTGATGCAAACCGATTACCGATGTTTGAATTAACACGGCATAAGTGTACACCATGATAAGAGGTTAGATTTAACCATTGATTTACTGAGAATGGATATTGGGGTGATGAAAAATCTTTCCCCAAACCAGGCCGCCAATTTATACTCGGCATCAAACAGCTTATATTTTTCCATAATGCGTATCCCCAAAGGTTTATTGCGGTAGACCTAATTATGCGTCTAAACCAATAGACCACCCCTGTCAAATACTGTGCCCAGTGTTAAGTTATAAAAATGAGTCAAAACATCCAAAAATTTATAGATGGTTAAGCCAATAAGCAGATGCCAGCCGATAGTATTCAGCGCCACAGGGAAGCTGGACATTGTAATAGATCGAAGCAAAGAATTGAAAAAGAGCCCCGACTTCAAGCGAGGCTCCTGAAGTTAGTTGTTTCTACATCATTTTGGCGCATTCGCTTGCACACTGGTGACAAACATCAGCGCATTCCTGACAATGTTGATCTTTAAACATCATGCATTCTGTGGCGCAGGTGTCGCAAATAGTCCTGCACATATTGCAAATGAATTTTGCATCTGAGTGATCCATGGTCATTGCTTCAACTGCCAAGTTGCAGACATCAGCACACAATCTAAGAGTCTTGATGCAGTTTGCTCGGGCACGAGCATCGGGTTCCTGCAGACAAGAATTGAAGCATTGGTTACATACTTGTAAGCATTTTGCACATGCATCGATACATGCTTGATACTTTCTGACTGATGTTTGGATATTTGTCATGTTATTCACCCTTCCTAAGTTAAATCAATAATATTATTATCAATGAATAAATATTCATCGGTCTAATCGAAATATTTGCAACAAGCCCCAAACTAATAACTGCACAGTCCAAACGTAAGGTGATTTTGATTTGATGGGTGCCCTCAAGCCATAAATTCTGAATTTTTGAGAATGAAAAGATGTTTAATCACTTCAATCAGGGATGGGAAAAATCCGGTCTCTGATTGTGCTTATATGTTCTGGATTTAATGAATGGACGTCAGACTGTTTGGAAATGAACTGGGAGACGGTCGGTGTGTGCTGCCCATAATAGTGGTATAATCAACCTTGGGTTATGATATTTTTGGAGGTAAAAATGGAAAAGATAGCGAATAAGACAGAAATCCGGGTAATATATGCAGACACTGACGCTATGTCGGTAGTATACCACAGCAATTATTTCAAATGGTTCGAAGTAGGCAGGACCGAATTATTAAGAAATATGGGCTTCCCATATATTTGTTTGGAACAGGAGGGGTTAATGCTTCCTGTTATAGAATGCGGATGCAAGTATGTCAAACCGGCTGTATATGATGACCTGCTGGAGATAACCGCTATGATTAAAGAAGTGAAAGCAGCTACCTTTATAGTTGAATATGAAATATGCAGAAAAAGTACAGGAGAGCGGCTGGTAACCGGTTTCACCAGACATGCAGTTACAAACAAAAATTTGAAGCCGGTTCGATTGAGGAGTGCTGCACCAGATCTGTATAAACTCTTGTTAGATAATAAAGATTGAATCAAATGGAACCAGACTTGTTACTCCATTTTTCCTGTTAATGAATTGCAGCGTATACTGGTTTTATCATTTGCGGTTGTAATCATTTATCATGTGGCGAGTCCATCTGCTGCCCCTTTTATTTGGAGAGTTATGAGCAAAACCTTTAACTTCAATCAAGCTGCAATTCT